>DAOVRE010000008.1 GCA_030628305.1 Candidatus Heimdallarchaeota archaeon
AGAGCATCTTCTTATAGATATTCTAGAAGAAGAACCAACTAAGGGAATTTACGATAAAGAAAATCAAATTTTTTTGAAATTATCCAAAGATACGTCAATTGTCAGACAAACATTGAATCAAATTACTGAAATTGAAGGAAAACACCTAGACAATTCTGTTAGTGAGTATGAAAATCACATAGAGAATTACGAGGAATTGTTTTTAGATTACAAGTTTGATATAGAAGATTTAATCACAAATAGCAACATCATTGAAGATACTCAAGTCATTCAAAAGATTCAGTTTATAATAAACAAAAGAGATGGATCCTTTATAGTAAATCCAGACCTTATTGAACTCATTAAAGATTTAAAAAACGGAAAATCGATCAGAATTAAGGAAATCACAAAAGGAGAACAAATTGAGCAGAAAATAGATTTTGAACAAATAGCTAACGAAACAAACAGTATTAGACACTTACTTGAACAATTTTTGTACAATGTTGAAGCTCTTGTAATATACATTAATGAAAAACATAGAGAATTCTTTAAACAGTGGATAAGAGACGGTCAAACTTTCCAATCTTTGTCTGACAAACAAAAAACAGCGTATTTTCAGGAATTTTCTAGGTTTTTATATGTTGAATGTACTGTAACTGAATTATTTACAGAAGATAGTTTTAATACAGAAAGCGGATTATTTACAGGTAAAAACTATGAGTATTATCAGAAATTGGAACCTTTAAGTGATATTCTTGTAAAATATCTTTCTTCAACAATGAAGGGAGAACAGGCAATCATTTTTGTTTTCTTGCATTCTTTACTTCTTCTGAAATCAGAATCCCATATTGAGTTTGAATTAAAGTTTCACTATGTTGCAAAACAAGTTGCGGAGAAAATTCAGTCTAAAGCAGAAATATCACACAAGTTTGGTGGAAAAAACTTTGTGATAACGAATTACTATAATCCTTTCATCCACATCGATTTCTCTGTTGAACAAAACAATCAAATCAGTATTGAAGGATGGAAGTTTAGAAAACCAGTAGATATCACATATCGAGATGGTATTTGGTTTGATAAGCTTCCTTTCACACTAAATGAGGAGAAGAAAATTCTTAGTATTGTAAAGAAGGATTGGAATAAACTTGAAGGATTCAGTAATAAATTCTCAAGCAAAGGTCTTTCTTCCATCAGAAAAGAGATGAAAGTTGTATATCAATGGAATGATAAGCAAATACCTATAGAAATGCTCTATGTTCATAATAGGTATTATAGTAAATATACAGCTGATGAGTTTAAAGAAAAAATATTAAAACAGATTTTTAGTTTTCCTAAACAATCAAGAGATTGGTATTCTTACTTAATTTACAGACAAGAAATGGGATATATCCAAGGAAAAGATATGTTTGATACATGTAATTTTATCCTCTTTGAAACATATTCAGATGAAAATAATAATATCAAATCGCGATATGTTCCAGATTCAAAAGGGAATTATCTTAGAGATGCAATTATTGAAATCGAATCGAAATCATCCTACTTCAAGATTGCACCATACGCTGTTAGATATCAGGAATTTGGATTTACTAATAAAATTCAAAAGAAATTTGGTGGAATATACGTTAACAATGAAGACTTGAAGATTGTTATTAAGCGATTTTTAGAGGGGTTGTATGATATTTGTTTTGCAAAAGAGGGAAAAAAGAAATCGCTTCGTCAAGAACTTGGCTTAAAGAATTCTACCTTTGGAAGCTGGGTTAGTAATCGAAATTACAATAAAGCTTTAAAGATTTTAAGAGACAATAAATTTGATATACTGGGTAAAAAGATTGATCGAATTGAAACAAAAACCTCAGTGAGTGGTCAAAAACATCTTCTTAGGAGGTTGATTAATGCAGTTGAAAATAATCCCAAACTTTCACGGAACTATGATTGGTATGAGAAACTTACTTCAAAGAATGTTTCTGAAAGAAACAAGAATTTTGTTTGTTTTATTGAAAAAATTTTAAAAAAGTATGAAGAATATGAAGGCTTAATTCTCAAAGACGAAATACTTGAATTAGTATCAAATTATAACTCATTTATTCTTTATTACAACATACTGTTATTTTCATCTGGATATCCTGTTCTTACTTTCAATAGCGATTTTATGACATATGATTTCTATCTTCCCCAAGAGTTTAACATTCTAAGTAAGACGCCAACCAACACATCAACTCCAACTTGGAGAGGAATTACAGGGGGTTTAACAAAATTATCAAATTCATCGTTGAATCTTCGTGTAAAAGTTATAATGCCTGATCAAAAGAAGGAAAAAAGGGTAATCACTCTTTCAAAATCAACTTTTCATAAACCAATAAGAATCGAAAAAAATGGTTCTTTTAGATGGGTTTACGCAATGCGAATCCTAGATGGTGTGAATGAGAAAGTGATAGTTGTTAAACAAGATGGCTATGTTTTTAAGAAAATAAAGAGAGGAAAGATTTATGACATTTTAGATCTGAATAAATCAGAAATCATTTACGGAACAGCAACTCTTGATAAAGCAAAGAGTGATTTATCTGCAGCTTATGCTAAAGAAAAACTTACACAACTACTCCTATATGGAGGGGAGCAATATAATGGACTCAAAATTGGAGCCATTATTAACTTATTCAATGAAAAAAGCAGTGATAATATAACAGGTAAACAAGTTAAGCTACCATTCCTTCACTTTCTCTTGGTAGCAAGTAATAAAACTACTGGGGACAAACAGTCGATATCTTTAGCTTACCCGATCATTGATCAGCAAATGAAGAAATCACAAAGTAATACAAAAAGAGATAATTTACAATTTAGGTACAGACCATCTATTTTAGGTGTAGCTTATTATACATTGAATCAATTGCTTGGTACCAAATTAGATTTATCAGTTGCTTTTGGAGATAGCACAAAATTTTATGATGAAACTTATTGGGTTTCAAGTAAATATCGTAATGAAAAGATGGACTCAGTCTCAAAAGTAACTAAGGGGAGGAAGAAAGATGTTGCTAAGATAGTGTTTGCCTTTAAACATGTTTTCAATAATATCTTTGGTGAAAAACGAAAGAGAGGTATTGATAGAATCAATTTTTCCCTATTTGTAAAAGAAAATAGAGCAACAAAAAAAATATCTTTTAGTAACGAGAAACTAGATAAACATTATTTTCTAAGAAAAATTGGAATACCATTAATATCCAAAAAAGCTGTCTCTACGGAAACATACACTTGGTATCAAACAGTTGCAAAAGCTCCACATATACTTCTAAAAAACATCAATGACTTAGAAACTGTAACTAAAAAGAGAGAATCTACTAACACTAAACATCGTCATAGAGCCTCAGTAAGTTTTGTAAAAATGATAGATGAAATTGGTAAGGAATTATCGGAGCAAATTCATAAATCAACAATTTGGAAGGTTCTGATAGAAATACACGGCAAATATATTTTAGACAATTCATTACAGATTTCACCTGAAGATTGGGCAACTATTATAATAACTCTGTTTCCTGAAATAATTACAGCTCCAAAGATTCCGTATGCGCTAAGAAAAACTCACTTGTCTGAATTTGATATAACAAAACTAAAATTTGATGCACCAAATCCAAATGAGTTCGTAAAATTATTCAATGATGATACAACTCGCTTTAGTTGCTATTCCCCATACAACACATTTTATAATTTCATCGGGATATTCTTGATGAGTACATGGAAAATATCCTCAAAAAATTCAAATAAAACATGGATAAATTACCCCTTCAACGATTGGTCTCAACCAGAAATTATAATAAAACCATTTCTCCGAAATTGGTTACCTTTCTTGATTTATAGAGCTCAAAGTTTACAGAATTTCTTTCTTGATTCAGCAAAGAAATTCAATATCTTTGACACTAAGCAGATGTTGGAATCAAAATTCATCTCAACAGAATTCTACGAAATAATGAACTATAGTTTTGAAGACATTAAGATAGGAAAAACCTTAATAGAAGGGGTTCTAGTTGAGATACCTCTTCATGAACGAATCCTTTGGATGCTTGTTAGAGAAAGTCAATATACAGATACATTTTCATTTAAGCTTAAAAACTATAGAGAAAAAAGAGAATCATTTCTAGAATTTAGTGAATATTTTAATGAAGTAGGTTTAAACGAGCATAAAATAGATGGGTTCATACAGCACTTTGGTAATTTATTTGATGATTAACCCAAAATAAAAAAAGACTGAAAAATGGATTTTAATTTCCATCTCCTTTTTTATAAACTATATCTCCACTAATGAAAGTAATTTGGTTTTCAGCGTAGAAGTTTTCAAAAGGATGATCAGACCAGATCACAATATCTGCATCCTTTCCAGGTTCTATACTTCCAATTCTATCTTCTACACTAAGCATTTTAGCAGCATTAATAGTAACAGCTTTTAGAGCTTCATTAATGGGTAAACCTTCTTTTATGGCCATACATGGGAGGATTTGGAAGTATCTTAATCGAGTAAATGAATCGCTTTGTATTGAAATTTGAACACCAGCTTTCCACAATATTGCAGGAGTTTCAAAACTAATATTACGCAATTCAACCTTTTCAAAACCAACTAAGGAAGGACCAACAGAAACAGGAATGCCTTTCTTAGCAATATACTCAGCGGCTTTATGACCTTCTGTCGCATGGACAAGCATGAGATCTAGGTTAAACTCTTCAGCTAGACGTATTCCGTTAATTATATCATTTAACTGATGGGCATGTAGGTTCAGCGGAATTTCTCTGTTTAATACTTTTACTAGAGCTTCTTTTCCAAGATCGCGTTCTGGTTCAGACGGCATTTTTTCTATGTCATTAGTTTCTTCTGCTTTTACTTTCTTTTTCTCATATTCCTGCCATTTTTTAGCATAATTTTGAGCATCTACAAATGCTTTGCGAAAAACAGCCGCCGTTCCCATTCTTGTTGATGGTAGTTTTTTATCTGAACCATAGACATTTTTTGGATTTTCACCTAGAGCAGCTTTCATTGATGAAGGAGTTTTTACAATCAGGTCATCGACAATGTTACTTTTACAATAAGTTTTGATTACAGTATCTGTTCCTCCAATAACATTTCCACTTCCTGGACCCGTTTGAATTGTGGTAACTCCACCAATTCTAGCTTCTACTAGCCCAGGATCTTCTGGATTTATTGCATCCAACGCTCTGACATAAGCAGTTGCTGGATCAGTCATTTCATTTCCATCAAAACCTGCCCAACCAACTGAACCATCAAAAAGTCCTTGATGAGTATGAGTATCGATAAAACCTGGCAGAACAACCTTACCTTCTGCATCTATTACTTCATACCCCTCTGGAATTGGCGCAGTTCCAGCAGTTAATGCTTCTATTTTTCCATCTTTAATTAAGATGGTTCCATTTTCTATAATTTCTTCATTTTCATTAACGGTAATTATTTTACCTTTAACAATAGCAAATTTCATCTTAATTATGTTTCATTCAAAGGAATTTTTAAACCTATTTGAAGGAAGATATAACGTTCCTCTACAAAACCTGAAAGTCACGTGGTTGACGCATAGGAAGTATAAAAAAGAACAAAACTATCAATTACTCCTCAAAGAGAGTAGGGTTTAAAAATTAAATTGTTTGTTTACCTATTGTGATTATATGACTGTTGATTTAACTGAACGATTAAAAGAATTCGGAAAAAATGTGGAAGATTGGGGAAAAATGAAAACAAGCGTTGCTGGTGTTTCCATTGTTAAGCTCCCCACAAAAGGAAATGATCTTAACTTAGGACTTGAGGTAATGCCAGTTAATGAAGATGGTAAACCATTGAAGAGAAAAGGTGTGTACTTCACCTCATTAGAACAATGGGAAGCATTCAAATCTATACTCAATAACGAAAAAGCACAAGATCTTATAGAAAACATTGATGGAATGAAAAAACAAAAAACAGTCACAAGTGCATCTGAAGATAATGGAGAAGTATTAGAACTATAAGCTCTTCTGAGGGGTTATTTATATGAAAGCCATCCTTTTAGCAGCTGGTGAGGGGTTAAGATTAAGACCTTTAACTGAAAATGTTCCCAAACCATTATTGAAAATTCTTGATAAAACAATTCTCGAGAGATCAATAAACAGTTTATCAAAATGTGGTGTTGAAAGCTTTGTTATTATTACCAATTATAAAGAAGAGAAAATTATAGAATACATTCTCGATAAGTTTTCTTCTTTAGATATTGTTTTTGTGCATCAACCAGAAATAAAAGGTACTGGAAATGCTTTTCTTTTAGCTAAAAATCATATTCAAGAGGAATTTTTCATAGGTGTTAATGGAGATTGCTTATATTCATTTTCCTTGATAAAGCAAACAGTTGAAGCTGCAAAAAATAACACTGTTTCTGTTGGAGGAAAACTAGTATCTAATCCTGAAGATTATGGGGTCATCTTAATTGACGATAATTCTGTTCCTCATGAAATAAAAGAAAAACCCTCACAAACAGAAATAAAGGAAGGCTATGCAAACATCGGTTTGTATTCACTAAGTAAAGACATTTTTCCAATTCTAGAAAAGATAGAGGAAAAGGGAGAAATTTCTCCGCGTGGTGAGTATGAACTTCCAGATGCAATAAACAGAGTTCTTAGTGCTAGGAAATATCCAGTTAACCTTATAACACTGGGTGAGAAAGATTATTGGTTTGACATTGGACGACCTTGGTCACTTCTTGAAGCGAATAAAAACTTGTTGGACACAATTGTAGACGATCAAAAAGGGGAGATAGAGGACGGAGTTCATATTAAAGGTAAGATAATCCTCAAAAAGGGTGCCATAATAAAAAGTGGAACCTATATTGAAGGACCAGTATTCATAGATGAAGAAGCAGTTATCGGACCAAATTGCCATATTAGAAGCCATACTTATTTGGGGAAAAAGTCTAAAGTAGGCAACGCATGTGAGATAAAGAATTCAATAATAGGAGATAATACTCATGTAGCTCATCTTTCTTATGTGGGTGATACTATTATTGGAGAAAACTGTAATTTTGGTGCAGGTACAAAAACGGCAAATTTACGTTTGGATAAGCAAGTAATACCCGTTAATGTAAAGGGAAAGAGAGAGGATAGTGGGAGAAGAAAATTAGGAGCAATTATTGGAGATAATGTTGAAACAGGTATTGGGGCTTTAATTATGCCTGGAATTAAGATTGGAAACAATTCTTGGATAGGATCAGGAACAATAGTTAATGAAGACGTTCCATCTGAATCAATATATTTTGGAACTCAATCGTATACTCTAAAAAGGAAAAAAACCGATGCTAATTAAAGAGCAAAATGCTATTCTGAAGAAGTGGTCACCAGATAGAATATCAATAGGTTTAATCTACCCAAACACCTATCGAGTCGCTATGACCAGTTTGGGTATGCACTTACTATACTTTCTTTTTAACAGTTGGGAAAATTTTGCTTGTGAAAGAATATTTAAACCACTTGATTCAAAAGTTCTCCCTTACGCCTTAGAAAGCCAAAAAAAGCTCTCAGATTTTGATGTTTTGGCAATTTCATGCCAATTTGAACACGATTACTTAGAAGCAATAGCATTGTTACATAGAGGTGGAATCAACCCTGATGTTAGAAAACGGGATGAACATGCACCACTTATTTTGATTGGAGGACCGTCCCCCACTTCTAATCCATTTCCCGTACTTTTTACACCTGATGTCTTTTTCCTTGGAGATATAGAACCTGTTGCCAACAAAATAAGATTAGCTCTAGAAAAGGAAACAAAAAAAGAGAGAATCGAAGCTCTTTCAAATATTCCTGGATGTATGGCATTTGGTTATCATTACAATGAATCTGGTGAATGGATCGGAGAAAAGGTCCAAAGTGTTCGAATAAAGAATCTCTCTGATTCTTTCTATCCAATAAAACAAATAATACCTGAAAACGTTAAAGGCACAAAAAACGAACCAATTTTTGGTAAAGCTTACTATTTAGAAACAGATAGGGGTTGTTCCGAACAATGTCTTTTCTGTTTTGTGGGACATTGTCGCTTTCCTCGCAGAGGAAGAAGCCTTGAAAGATTAACTGATATTATTGAACAAGCAAGCCAAGTAAATGATTTTGAGAAAGTTGTTCTATATGGTAGCGCTGTTGCTCAATCAGGTACTCTTGATAAACTTATAGAATTCATTGTTTCCAAGGGATATGAGGTCTCATGTTCATCATTTCGAGCAGATTATCTCACAGAAGACCTTCTCTTGAACTTGCGAAAAGGTAAACAAAGGACATTATCTCTTGCTCCAGAAACTGGAGATGAAGAACAACGATTTGCTATAAACAAACGAATGTCTGATGAAACCATTTATTCTGCATTAAAACTTGCTTGGGATGTGGGGTTCAGACGACTCAAACTATATATGATGTATGGATTTCCTTTAGAAAAAGAAAAAGTAAAACACAACTCATATGAATTTGTTAAAAAAATCCGAGCAAAATATTTTCCAACAGGTCGTATATCTATATCAATGAATCAATTCATAACAAAAGCAAATACACCTTTTCAATTTGTTCCCATGCTTGGAATTAGTGATTCAAAAAATCAGCAGAAATGGTATAGATCTAATTTGTATCAACTCAAAAATATTGAGGCGTCTTTCTATGCTCCAGAATGGGCGATTATACAGCGGATACTATCTCTAAGTAATCACAACTACTTTCCAATTATAAATCAAGTATCCTTGATGGGAAATAAAATTGGCAATTGGAAACGAATACTCAAAAATAATGGGAGTAACTTAGATAATGAAGCTAGTAAAAGTTATGATATTGATACTTTGTTGCCATGGGATAATATTTCGCAACCATTAGAAAAGAAATTTCTTATAAAATCTTATCAGAAATATCTTGCAAAAATGGAACTTTAATTTTTTAATACAAAAACAAAGCAGTTATGTGTAGATATTGCCTTCAACAATACATATTTTCTAATTATTATTAATATAGAGCAAAAAAATAAACGAGGTTTTATCTAATGATGATTTCAACTAGTAGGAAATTTATCCTTTTAAAAAGAAAATTACATTTTGTGTTTTAGAAGGACAACAAGCTAGTTTTAAGGACGACATATTGCTTAAAATAAGATAATAACCCTTTTTAATTGTAAGTGTACTTATAACTATTGAGAATGCAAGAAAAATATTAAAACGTAATAGACCTTTAAAGCAACATATTCCTAAATTTAAGAGAAATTATGCAAGAAAATAAATAGTTGTATTTGGAAAATATTTTTTTTGTAGTTTTTCCGTATAATCTTTAGAGACTCTAAATAAAACGAATACTGTAATGTTTCGCTTCCTTTTTCCAATATCGATTTCAAATAAGTTTAAAAGGAGAATTTTTTGAATCTCTATTAATTATCAAAGGAAATGATGATTGTGGCTATAGCTCTCGAAAACATTAAAATCAACCAAGAACTTATGACAGGCTTACCGCCTAGTGCGATTACGATCTTTAGAATTGTTACCGGAAGTGGACCTATAACCAGCAGAGAAATTGTTGATTTGTGCAATTTGGCTCCACGAACTGTTCGACACGGTTTGAAACTTTTGGTTCGAGCAGGATTAATACAGAAAATACCACATCTTCTTGATATGCGTTCTTGTAAATTCTATGTAGATTGATTATCTACAACCTCTTATTTTTGAAAAAAAGAAAATTAAAGCTCCACATCACTACTGTGGAACAGAACATCTCGGTTTATAGCAGATTTGAAAAGTTGCAAAAGCAAATCATTTGTAGTACGTATTGCTATGGGTACTGCATCGGCTGTTAGAAAGGCAAACACAGCTTCATTATTCCCGTCAAGAATTGCGCAATAAACATCTTTTTTGTCGTAATGTTTAAGCTTTAATCCAGGAAATCTTTCTGCTAAAGGTCGAAGCAAAGTCTGGTGTTTACTCTTATCAAAAGATGATACTAGACTAATTCTTTGAGCTTTTGTATATTGCATCATTTCTTTCAATAACTCTTCATCAACATCTGGTGTGACAAGCAAAAGTTCATACTTAGAACGCATAGCAATGTCGGTGATGCTTGCTTTTATGGCCTCTTCACCTACAATGATGGACGTATTGTGTTGTCCTTCAAAGGAGTAAGAAGAGGCAGACCTATCTATTTGTCTAAGCTCATCCTCTCTCGTATTAATAACTTGGTAGAAAGTCATGGCTTTACCAATAACGGAATCGAGTTGGGATATAAGGATGTCATCAATATCTTTTACAACAGAAGCAACTTGAGAGACCAAGGTATTAATCTGTATTTCTTCACCTTCAGTAACTTGTTGAATAATCTGTTCCTTTTGTTCTTCCTTATGGTCCTTAAGATATTGCTTTTTGTCTGTTAGACTTGTAGCCAACTCATTTTGTTTGTTACTTTTTGTTTCTCGGAACTGTTCAACAGATGCAATTATCCTTGTTTTCAAGGCAATAGCCATTTTTTCAGCATCTTGTTTGGATTTAGTTATTTCTTGAAGTGTATCTGTTTGTAATTTTTGTATAACTTGATTACATTCAAGACTAAACTTTTGGATTTCAGTCAAGGTCCCATCCTTTGACTTAGTTAGTTCATCAGCTGTCGTTTGCTTCAATTTCTCAGTTACTTCAGCACAAGATTTGTAAGAGGATCCAGCATATTTTTCAGTTCCATTTTGAAGCAATTCTAGTAAGTCACTAGGAAGTAAATCAATTTTGTCTATGGTTTCACTAGTAAGTTGATTCTTCTTTGTTCGTATAGTAGTTTCCCCTGTTAATTGGAAATGATCCAACTTTGACCTAATGTCGTCTCTTACATCGTTTAGAGCTAAAACATGTTGATCTATTAGTTGCAAACCACTTTCATTTAAATCGTTTGCAAGATTTCTAACAGTATCTCTTGCATCTACTAGTGGAGATTCAATTTGCTTTCTAGCTTTTCCTAGTTTTAGTACAGCCGAAGCGTCAATCGAATTTAGAGATTCAGCAATTTTAGATGATAGAAAATTAATCTGTCTATCAATTTGCTCAACGCTTCTTCTTAGTTCTTGAGTCTGTTTAATCTGCTCAGAGAAGAGATTGTTTACCTCTTGAGAGATAGCGTCTACTACCATTTTAGATTCGTTTGTCCAAGAAGCATAAGCTTCTTGCCAAATCGTATCATATTTATCCATGAATGACTCTTGGATATCTGTAACTCTACCAATAAGTTCTTTCAACTCATTATCCAATTCAGGAACCAATTTTTCAAGAAATTCTTTATGGTTATCAGTATGAGCATCAAGACTATTAGCAATTATTTGACTCAAATTATCAAATGTTTCTTTGGTTTGTTGTTCAACCGCTTCTGCTAATTGATTACTTCTCTGCTTTGCAACATGATTGAATTGTTTAACAAATGCATTCAATTCCTCTACAAATGATTCTAACTGTGTTGAGAAAATTATAGGTTGATCCATTATTTTAGTAAGATAATCTTCTACTGATTCCTTGTTATCTTCAACATACGTGGAAACAGATTCATGTAGTTCATCACTATATTCAACATATTTTTGATAGAGAGCATCGACTACTTGTTTTATCAACCCACTTACTATGTGAATATCAAACACATTCCCGTCGCCAGTAAGTTCCAAGGTTCCTCCAAATTTAGTCTTTTTCTCTTTATATTCTTCCTTTGCACCCTTTAAGGAATTAATCACACCATCTATAGAATAGAGGGCATCTTTTTCAACAACAATATACTCTTTCAGGAATGGTAACATTCCGAAATATTCAGGTGTTCTACCAGCTATTTTTTTCAGAAAGCCCAGTTCCTCCAGATTCTTCACAGATTGAATCAGAGTGAGTGGGTCTAAGCCTGTAACCACAAGCAGTTCACCTATAGTAACTTTACCAAGCCCCAATGTTGCTGCATAAACTTTAATGTCAGTTTCATTAAAACCTATACGAGTCAATAAAGGAGGTAAAATATCGATTTTGGACATATCCTTCAGCCTACAATTTTTTTAATGTTAATTACTAGGTAGTTGTTTCCTAAATAAATTTTATTGCAATATAGACATGATTTGACTACCTTAAAAAGAATATACAAAAGGCAACAAAAAAAGCAATTACCTATTCCTCAACAACACCCACTCTAGGACATGCTTCATTCAAGAAACAGGTTTTGCATAAAGGTTTCTGAGCTTTACAAACTGTCCGTCCATGGGAAATAAACAAATGAGTTAGCCGACCCCATTTCTCAGAAGGAATTATTTCTTGTAAATCTGCCTCAATTTTGTTTGGATCAGTATTATCTGTTAACCCCATCCGGTATGATAAACGCTTAACATGAGTATCAACAGCAATGCCTTCATGGATATTAAACCAATCATTTAGCAAAACATTAGCTGTTTTTCTACCGACACCCGGCAATTTAATTAGCTCAAGAATGGATGTAGGAACTATAGAATCATATTCACTAATAAGCTGTTTTGATAAATTGAAAATGAATTTAGCTTTATTCTTGTATAAACCTACTTTCGAAATAGAATTTTCTATTTCAATAATTGAGGACGAAGCAAAAGCTTCAGGATCTGGAAAATGAGAAAATAATTCTTCGGTAATTGAGTTTACTTGTTTATCTGTGCTTTGAGCGCTTAACACGGTGGCTATAAGCAATTGAAAGGGGGAAGAATAATTTGCTAAGCCCCCACGAAATTCTGGGTAATTCTTTTCCAGCAACGATAATATTCTGGAAACCCTATTAGATAAACTCATTACAATAAGAGGAAAATTTTTCCCATTTTATACTATTTGATACTACTAAAAGAGAACACACAATATTCTGAAGAGACAATATGCTAATTTGCAAACTACACCATTGTAACGAACAGAAAGAATATTTGACGAGGAGTATCAAATAATTTAAATACTATCCTAAGCTAATAGTAATTTGTATAAAGGGGAAAAACCGAATGGCAGCGGGTCAAAGAAAAATATTCAAAATAACTTTGTTAGGAGACGGTGCAGTTGGAAAAACATCCTTGCGTAAGACGTATCTAGGAGAAGGATTCAAAGACGGCTACAGCATGACCATAGGGGCCGACTTCGCGGTAAAACGACTCCGTATTGATGATCAAGATTTCGTTGCTCAAATCTGGGATTTAGCAGGCCAACAAAGATTTTCAGCTGTTCGTGAGGTTTACTATCGAGGAACATCTGGTTGCCTTCTTGTTTTTGATATTTCTCGTCGTTCTAGTTTCGAAAATATTCCCTCATGGATTGCTGAATTATTGAAAAACAATAGCAACAGGGTTGTCCCTATTGTTTTAATTGGTAATAAAAGCGATCTTCGTGCTACTGCAAAAGATCCTATTATGCGAGAACAATCTGAAGAATATGCTCGTTCTCTATCACAATGGTCTGGCTTCTCTGTTCCTTATATTGAAACTTCTGCAAAAACAGGAGAAAATGTAGATGAAGCATTTAAGACATTGTTAAAGAACATTGTTCTCTTCTATGAAAAACTCTATGCACAGCAATAGTGTTTTTTTGCTTTTTATTTTATTTATCTTCACTTGTTTTTATTTTGATATTCATTGTTTCTTCATCAAAGCTGGCATCAAGAGAGACTGTGTTGTCTTCATTTATTTGTAGTATTTTCATTTTTTCTAGTTCATTGATATATCGTTTAGTCTGTGATAATGACACACCTAGAACGAATGATAGTTGAATTTGTGCAATTGCACCCATTCTTCTTAACAAATTTATTATGTTAAATCTTGGATCAGTAGTAATCAACCTTTCTAGTACTTCTTTTTGTTTACTCCATTTCCCTTTTTCTGCTAAAACAAAATCTAGTTTCTCTTGCAATTCTTTTTTCTCGGTCTCAATTGTTACTATTTGATCAGATAGTTCATAGATTAAAGACTCTCTTTCTTCTAAGAGCAATTTTAGCATTTCCTTTTCTTTTTCTATTGTCTCCTGTATATTTGCTATATTTTCTTCAGTCAACTCTCTTTTTAGAAGAGATTCTTCTATACTTGAACTATCCCGACTTCTTGGATATTGTGACACTGTTTGAAAACTAGATAGAAAATTAAATAATCTAAAAAATTCTGCTTTTAATTCTGATATAATATTGTCTGAAGAAGATTTCAACATTTCATTAATATACGTTATTGATGGATTGATGTCTAATAAGCTATTGTTGTAATTTGGTGAACCGCTCTTTGTATCATTTGTTTTAGTTGAGTTTACCTTACGTTTAATTGCTTTCACTTCTTTTGTAAGTCTAACAATCTCAGTAGCAATATCCATTAACTCATGGGTTTCAGTATCATCAAAATTATCTTCATTTTCCATGAGTATCAACTAAATCTTTGCGGTTGACTCTATTTTGAAACCTTCTGCTTCTGATGGGGTGATATCTAGAGTTTCACTCACATATGCTACACCCATTAATTTTGTTATTGCAAAAGTATCTTTGATTCTGCTACCAACTGAACTTCTTGTAAAATAGAATATGCCTTGAGATGCGTTCATTATAATTCTTTCTGCTACAGGGTCCAGAACGTCCTGCGGTATTAAGAAGAAGTGTACTCCGCCTAGTTTTGATAAAGAAATCAAAGTGTTTTTTAGAAATGCAATCAGAGCCGCTGCATCCTCATCAAGTCTATCTTCTTTCATCCACAGCAAATCATCGAAAACACTAAAGCATTGTTTATTTTGATTTTCTTTAACATGAATCATTCTATCTATTATTTTTTTAGCGTAAGTTCTTCTTCTAACTTCTATTTTACCTAACTTCAATGCTGATGACATTGTTGAACTTGTCAAATCAAACATATTTTCAAAATACCAGTTTTTACCTTCGTACGGGGAGATGTCCCATTCATAAGCCTGGAAGGATCTTTTTACACTATCATATGGTGTGCTACTATGAACATAAAATATCACATTTTCTTGTGTTTTTTGTGCCCAATTTAGTAATATACGCTGAATAAATAATTTGGGGATTACAGTTTCTGAAGGGTAACTCACTAGAATCAGTGAACCATCTGGAAGACCTTTTCGAGAGGACATTTCCATACCAAGTTTCTGATCTAAAGTTCTAATACCAGTAAGGATTAATTCGCCTCTGACATCAACAGCACGACTTTTTTTCCCTATTCTTTCAACTCCACCTTTTGGGGCCTCTATATCCATAGAACTTACCTCATAACAATTTTTGTTGATTAGAACTGCTCAAGTTCCCTCAAAGCTAATTCCAAATCCGATATGAATTCATCCTGAACTTTCTTTTCTTCAGTTACAACTGGTTCAGGTGCAGGAGTTGGAGTGGGCGTTGGAGTAGCAGTTTCAGCTGGAGTTGTTGGTTTAGCTTCAACATCTAATATATTTCGTGTTTTTTCA
>DAOVRE010000178.1 GCA_030628305.1 Candidatus Heimdallarchaeota archaeon
AATAAAAGAGAAAGATCAGATTTTACCTTCACACTCGAAGGTGTTAATAGAATTTGAAACGTTGCCAAACGTGGTTTTTTATGATATGAGAAATTTTGGACAATTCAAAATTTATGAAAATTATAACTCTGTGCTTCAACATCCGCCAATTCGTAAAATGGGTATAGATGGACTGTTGAGTACTTTTCCTTTGGATGAATTTCTTTCAAGAATAGATAAGAGAAATTATGCAAACCGAGAGATAGGCTCCGTTCTTCTTGACCAGAAATTAGTTGCAGGTATAGGAAACATATACAAATCAGAATCTCTATCATTAGCAAACATTAACCCTACAAGACTTGTAAGCACATTAACGAAGAAAGAGCGAAGCAGACTAGGTCATGCCATCTCTAAAACACTCCACAGAGCAGTTGAATCCATGGGTAGTACATTTAACTCATTTAGAACTCCTGATGGGGGAGAAGGATCTGCACAGAACTGGCACCAAGTATATGGGAAAAAAGATGAAAAGTGTAGTAATTGTGGGAGTGAAATAAGGCGAGTTGTGCAAGACAAAAGAAGTACTTTCTATTGCCCCAAATGTCAATTGTAAATTGATGAAATAGTTGGTTGTTAGAGATTAATGTTGGCTTTCCTAAGTTTTCTTTGAATGATTGGCTTAAATATCAGTTTTCTAAGTGCAACTTTTATGTAAAGACCTTTTTTGAAGTATTTTGCGACTAATTTATATGAATCAATTGCATCCCAAATTGTTGGATGAGCATCTATCTCATTAACAATTATTTTTTTGTATCCTCTGTTCTTTATATTCTGCAATATGTAATTAATCGGTAATACGCCTGATCCAAAAGAGTAGTGTGAATCTTCACCTTCATTGCAATCAGAGAAGTGTATTTCCTCTAACTCATTAAATGGCATTTTGTCAAGTAGGTCTAAATATGATTCAGAACCATTTTGAATGTATGAATGAGCTACATCGAATAACCATCCTTTCAGTTGCTCTCCCAAATCTTTTTTCAACCTATTATAATAGTTTAGAAAATCTTCATCTGTTCGACTCATAACATTTTCTACAACCACTGGAATTTTTAGTCGACTGACATTCTTAACTAACGTTTCATATTCTCCTTGATGTTCAACTGGGTGAAATACGGCAATTATTATGTTTAATTTGTCCATATTTTCATTAACTAACTTAATGACTTCATCTATCTCTTTTTGTTTATCAGGAAAAGAAAAATCATACCCATCGATTTCATCGACTGGAAGATGAAATGTTGTTATCATATCACCTACAGCTTCTATAACGCGGTTAAGATTATCGAAATTTACGCCTTGTGGATTTAATTCACAAGATTCTATGCCCAAAGTTTTGGCAAATTTGATTAAATGTTCACATTCTAAACCTTTGTGAGCTTGAATAGTTTGACCGATAAGCACCATACTATTTTCTATAATGGAGACATATATAAATTAATCTTCTAATTGAAAAATGATGGTCAAAAGAGCGATAGTACGGGAACCTAGTATAAGTTACACAAAATGTGTTTCTTCGCATCCACTTCATTATACTGTGAGTCTTGAAAAAGCAAGGCAACAGCACATCAATTATTGTGATGCATTATCTAGTCTTGGTCTTGAGCTAATCAAACTTCCTCAAAAGAAAGAGTACCCTGATTCTTGCTTTGTTGAAGATACTGCAGTAGTTTTTGAAAATAGAGCTTTTGTTACAAGAATGGGTGTTCAAAGTCGTCGTGGTGAAGACAAAGAGGTAGAAGAAATACTCAAGGAATATTTCACTACTAACCGGGCAACAAAACCAGCTACTATTGAAGGCGGAGATGTTTTACATCTTCCTAATAGGTTGATTTGTGGAATAACTCAAAGAACAAATGAGCTTGGAACTAAACAGATGGGGGATTGGTTACAAGTTAAAGTAGATACCATCACTAACCCTAATATTGTTCATCTCAAAAGTTACATGAAATATCTAGGAAAAAATACAATGCTTATAAATGAAGAATATGTTAAACATCCTCTATTACAAAGACTTAATCTTCTAACAATTCCTAAGAAAGAAAGTTATTCGGTTAACTGTTTATCAATTAATAAAACTGTAATTATGTCTAATAATTTCAAGCATGCTCAAAACGTTGTAACTGAAGCCGGATTTGAAGTTATCTCCCTTGAAATGAGTGAGTTTGAAAAATGTCAAGGAGCTTTAACCTGTCTATCCATCATTTTTTAGCGTTTTTCATATTCGATCATAAAATGAAATAACTACTGTAAATGCAAACATCTAAATAGTAAAATTGCTATTTTTTTCTGAGTAAGATGTTCTTTAGACGTATATGGAAAACTCTTATTGGTTTTGTTACTTGTACGATTGTTGCTATTCTCTTGATATTGATACTATGGCCAACGTTTGATCAACCTGGATTAGTGGAGTTTAATAGGCTTATGGTTGAAAAATATGGTTCAGGTGGTCATTTTACTGTAGCACTTTTATCTCTCTTAGTTGTAAATATATTTTTGCCAATAGAATTACCTGACATTTTTAATGTTGCTAATACTCTTTCTGGAAGTCCAGTTCCTGATGGTTTCCCATTTAGTCATGTGGGAATGTATATCCTGATTCTTGTAATTTGGTTAATTGGTTCTTTTGCAGGTGGATTAGCTTCTCGAGGAGGTTTAAGGTCTGGTGCATGGTCTGCTATGCTCTCTTTTGTGTTTCTAGACCTGATATTTTCTATTATGGTTGATGCTATGGGTATTTCTGTTGCAGGTTTTACAGGTTCATTCTTTGTTGTTTTCTTCTTTACTCTAGTTGTCGGTTCATTCATCTTTATACCGATAGTTGGTCTAGCAGGAGGAATAGCAGGAGGAATTTTAGGTAAAATGCTCTTCCGGAAAGATAAGGATAAAGGTAGTAAAGATTCTATTAATAGTGATAAAGAGTAATTTTAATTAAGAGAAAGTTCTCTTTTTTTCCCACTTAAGCATATGTTTTTTATATTGAAATATAGAACTCATAACTGACTAGGATGGCTTCTCAAACCAACATTCATGCAATACCTTGGGTAGAAAAGTATCGCCCAGGTGTTTTTGAAGATTTTATTGGAAACTCAGACCTAGTTCAAGAACTTGAGAACTGGTTACTAACGTGGAATTCTCAAAAAAAGAAAGTTGTTCTGATTGCAGGTCCTGCTGGTGTAGGTAAAACGAGTGTTGTATATTATTTGATCAAAAAGTATAACTATGAGTCTGTAGAAGTAAATGCGAGTGACAAAAGAAACAAGGCCGCTGTAGAACGACTAATAGGCCTATCTTCAACAGAAGGGACCGTTCTTCAAGGTGCTAGGGTTAGGAAAATAATTTTAGTTGATGAAGCTGATGGGCTTTTCGGAAACGAAGATCGTGGAGGTGGACCAGCACTAGCAAGAGCTATAGATAAGGCTAAAATCCCAATAATTTGTACAGCAAATGATCCTTCAGCAAAATCTCTAAAAGCTGCAAAAAGAAAAATGAAAGTTATCACATTTAAAAGTTTAACAGAGCAAGAAATATTACTACTATTACAAAAGATTGTAGAAAAAGAGAAACTTGACATAGATGAAAAGGTATTAGTTGCAATCACAAAAAACTCCGGTGGAGATGCTCGATCAGCTATCAATGATTTACAAGGTGTTGCTTTTAACACAAAGGATTTAGAAGTGATTTTTTCACCAAGAAATCAAAAACACAGTTTAGACATGGCTTTAACAAATATATTCTCTGCTAAAGATTATGGAGAAGCAAAACGTGCTCTTGATGGAGTTGATGTAGATTATAGAGAACTATTGACCTATGTTTATGAACATGCTTGGCAACAGGCTGCGACTTCAATTGAACTTTTCAACATTTATGAATTAATTGCTGAAGCCGATGTGTACTTGTCACAGTGCTACATTAAACAGAATTGGACTTTCTTGAAGTATTTCTTTATACTGATTTCTTCCATTAATCTTGTAAAACAATCACCTTTCAAATATACAAAATATAGTTTTCCAAGTTATTGGGCTTTAATGGGAAGATTAAGGGGAAAGACTGCAAAAATGAAGCAATTAGCAGAGAAGAGTGTAAAAGCACTTCATTGCTCTACTAGAATATTCACTAAAGATATTTATCCCTATCTGAGAATTATTTTTAGTACAGACGCTACTATGGCAGCAGGGATTGCGGTCTGGTTACAATACAATGAAGACGATGTTGACTTCTTGACTAATGGCTCTTCAAAAATGACAAGACAAATTATGACATTATATGAAGAAGCATACATACAGATTACTGAATCTAGACTAGAAAAAGCAAAAGAAATCGAAATTGATTTGATGTTTTTTGCTAATATGAATAGATCAAAAAAGAAGACATCTTTAAAGATTGTTCAAGAAGACGCTCAAGAAGACGCTAATAAGAAAACTTCACAGACTTCTTTAGATACTTTTTTAGAAAAATAGTTTTGATTAATTATTCATTCATATCTTC
>DAOVRE010000168.1 GCA_030628305.1 Candidatus Heimdallarchaeota archaeon
ATCTCCATTTTCTGTTCTTACTTTGCACCCGACAATTTTGTTATTCTTGATTATAGTACCAATAACTTTGTGTTTTGGCTTAAATTCAATTTCAGGAAAATCTACTAAACTATCAAGAAGGCGTTGCCCGTATTTCAATCTATCAATAGTTTGAGAAACAAAAGGTATCCACAATTCAAAATCAGGAACAGGTTTGAAATGAGCTGATTCTAAATCTTCTCCAATTTCATCTCCCTTTGGTTGCTGGATTCCAGATAATTCAAATAATTTTCTTGTACTGTTAGGACTCAAAGCATCCCCACAAGGTTTATAACCAACATCCGAGCGTTTTTTTTGATCTAACAAGATACAAGGAATGTCTCGTTTTCCAAGATTTATAGCCAAACTTACACCTGCTGGACCTGCACCAACAATCAGTACATCTGTTTCCAAATCAAGATTTAACATTATGAGTACCATCAAAATAAGCAGCATAATAAGTTTTTCACTTAGAAGGAAATACTCTATCCTTAAATATAGTATATTTTCATAATCAATAACGATGACAATTTTAAAAATTGATTTTTATTTGGAAATGATTAACAAATCTCACAAAGCTTTTCGAGAATTCTTATCTCATTTACCTGAAGATATTCTAGATTGGAGGGTGCATGAGTTTACACCAACTGTTCGTGAACAAATTACACATATTATCCAAGATCAGATGTGGATAGTTAACTATATACTAGAAAAAAAAGAAGAAAAACACACTATTCCAGAAAATATTTCTAAGCTTCTTATAGAAGAAATAATCTCTGTTTACGATGATTTTGTTTCAAATGCAACAGAAAAACTCAGTAAAGTGAAGGACTCAAATTTAGCTGAAGAAAGAGATTACAAAGAATATTCTCTGAACGTAGAAGACTGGTTATTTGAATATGTACATCATTTGAATAAGCATTGTGGCGAGATAAACATTGCCCATATTGCCTGGAAAAGAAAGGAAAGATCATCAAGTTCTTAGTTGCTTTATGATTTGCCTTCTAATGATTCTTCAGGTGTAAAAGGCTCTAAATGTATAATTATATCTCTGAAAGTCCCTTCATTTTCTAAATTTTGTTTGACTTTTTCTGAAACTTCATGAGCTTCAAAAATAGTCATTTGTGGGTCAACCAGTATATGAAAATCGCCTGTATAATAACCTAATATTGTTCTTAACCTAACGATGTGAACTTCTTTTACTTCAGGATGAGAAAGCGCAATCTCTGTTAATTTATCTAATACTTCTTGTGGTGCTCCTCTATCAAGTAAATCTGGAATTGATACTTTAGCTATCTCAAAGCCAGTATAAATTATCAACCCTACAATTATGAAGGCACAAATAGGATCCAACCACCAGATACTGAAGTAAGAACCTACAACTGCTATAATTACAAAAATTGACGAAAAAGCATCAGTCCTATAATTTTTAGCATTAGCAATTATGACAACTGAGTTTATTTTTTTCCCTATTTTGAATAAACTAATTGACATAGCTATCTTTCCAACAAACGAAATAGCAGCTGCGATTATTATTAGATACAGATAATTAACTGGGAGAAGTGTCTGGTTAACTAATCTTTCTATCGATTCACTCGCTATGAAATACGATGAAATGAACAAAGTTAGAGCAATAGCTATACTAAAAACCAATTGAAATTTATGGTGTCCAAAAGGATGGGAAGAATCAGCTGGTTTCTTGCTGATTTTCTCGCCAACACCTGCAAATGTTGCAGTTACTAAATCTAATATAGAATCAAATCCATCTGCAATCAAGCTTATAGATCCTGTAAAAAAACCAATTATTAACTTCAACGCAACTAGAAGACTGTTTACTCCTACTGAAAGAATGTTTGCAATAGTTGCTGAGCTAAAGGATACCATTAACCAATCATCTTTTTTTATACCAATAAAGTTTATGTTACGCGAATTTAGGGGCTTGAAACACACTCTAGTAAGGTTAAATTTTGCGTTGCATCCAATAATATATCATATTTCATGTACATAGTTTAAAAAAAGAAAGTGTTAATTATGGAGGTATACGGAAAAAATTTAATTTTAGTTTTCCGGAAAAGAATGTATACCTTCTGGTCTTTTATACGGCATAATGTTTATCTAATAGGATACTGGATCGCTAAAATGAGCGGGGTTGTACTGTTCTGTTTAATCTACAAGTGGCAGAGAGAAATCAAAATTAGAAATCTGTTAAAGAAAAATCAAATAGAACCCCCCCTAATAATTAGAATAAAACAGGACAAACATAGGAGACAAAATGATTTC
The DNA here is from genome assembly GCA_030628305.1 of Candidatus Heimdallarchaeota archaeon. The sequence goes on from DAOVRE010000168.1 coordinate 2,299, forward strand.
GATGGTCTTTTCCTTTCAAGATTTTCCTGTCAGAAAGATATTAAATTGAATAATTTTGGCTTATTCATAATTCCTAGAAAAGGCGAAAGAGCTGAAATTGCTCTACTACGTTATTCATCTGTTGTAAAAGATTTGGGCTGTGATGTGTTTGTTTATAATAAACCTTCACGAAGAAATTTAAAATCTAAAAATAGGTTTTTAGAGTTAAAGAAACTTGTTGAATGTTATGAATATTTTCAACTCAAAATTGGATTGTTGGAGAAAGAAAGAATTTTCCTCTTGACTGAGTCCAAAGGAAGACAATTAGCATTATCACTCTCAACTCAAGTAGAATCAAAGGGAATTATTCTTGATTTTACTAGAAAACGAAAACCTCCAAATCAATGGCAAGGTTTGATGGGAAGAGTGAAATTTTTATCTCTAGTGAATTTAGTAACATCGATTATTGAAAAAGTAAAAACTTTATCAAAAACAGAAACTCGTACTATTGAACTTCATACCCCACTGATCATGATATCTAGAAAAGATAGAAAAGATAGATTGCTAGGATATTTGGAATACAAATTTGGCAATCTTAAGGAAGAATTGGTTAAACTTGCAATAGGAATTAAGGAAGTAGAATTCAATCAAGAATTTAGAGAAACTATATTGCTGGTTTCACGTGTTGGAAAGAGCAAAATTGAAGAAAAAAACAGAAATTATAATTGATGTAATTTATTAATAAAAAAAGGATAAAATTACTTTCCGCCACTTACTTGAAGCGGCGAAAGCAACATCCATGGCGATTTGTGTCCATGTCGATTTTGTTGTTCTTTACTGAAATCCTCTATTTTCTCAAAAACTTCAAAGACAGTAGTACCAATCATCGCATTCTTTACAGGATATTGAACCTCTCCATCCTTAACATAGAACCCTTGATTTATCTGAGCTGAAATTTGAGGGTTACCAGACATATCAACGATAGATGAGCCTATCAAGAGAATACCTTCCTTAAGTTCCTCAAGAAGTGTATCTTTAGTAGTTTCTCCAGCCTTGATATCTAAAGAGTACGTTGAAGGTGTAGGTCTTGAAGCAAAAGATCCACGAGATGCGTGACCAGTATTATCAAGTCCAACAAGGGGTGCAGTATAAGAATCAGTTATGTAAGTACTAAGAATGCCTTCCTTAACAAGGTTCAATTTTTTGGGAACTACTCCTTCATCATCGAAAGCGGAAGAATCGACACCTCCATGATAAAATGGATCGTCAGTAATTGATAATTTATCTGAAGCAATTGCATCACCTATTTTGTCTACAAAGTAAGCTGTTCGATTAAATACATTGAAAGCATTGATACCAGATGAAATGATTGGGGAGATTGTTCCCATACAACTATCAGGATCAAGAAGAATGGGCAAAGTTGCAGATTCGATTTTCTGCGATCCAAGCATCTGTAATGCTCGAGTTCCCGCTTCTTTCCCTACAATTAAATGATCAAAGTCAGCTAACACTTTGGAAGAATCAAAGTAATAAGCATTTCCAATATCATCTCCATCTTGTATTTTAACGCCTAGATAACCTGTAATTGATGTTTGTTTGGAAAACCTATCTATGCCTTGAGAATTAATGATAAATCTTTCACCGTTACCTGCTGTAAAACTCCCGCCTATTATGGCATCATCTCTTACTTGAGCTTCTTGTACTCCTTCGAGAATCATTTCTGTGAAATCTTCAACTGATAATTCAATTATGTTTTGATCAAAACAACCTTTAATCTCAGGAGTAGAGCGAGTGTCCTCAGGCAATGATTTGAAATTTTCATCTGGTGGGGTGACTTTTGCTAACGAATAAGCATCCTTTACAGTTTTTTCAATTGAATCATGAGAAAATATGGTTGTAGATGCCATACCTATTGCTTTATCTTTTATGATTCTAACTCCTAAACCAGAATTGGAAACATCTGTAAACTTTCTTATGGATCCTCTTTCAAGTTGAACGTTTCTAGCAGCACCAAAAATGGTATAAGCTTCAACTTGATTAGCACCAAATGATAAACCAAGTTTAATGACTTTTTCAGCTAATTCATGTAAATTAATTTCAGTAGACATTTTATTGAGATCCTCCAATAACGATACCTGAAACACCCAGATCTGGACCTCCAGCAGTAACTGGGATACCTTGACCTTGTTTTCCGCACGTGCCTAGAAATTCAGGTGCCCATTTCTTTCCTACAGCATAAGTATTCTGAAATACTTCTAAAGTCATTCCTGACATCCCAACATTACCAATCATGTCAGTTATCTCCCCATTTTCAATAAAATATCCCAACTGGCAAGAGAAGTAAAATTGACCTTTTGCAGGCATAACATATCCTCCATAGGAATTCTTCAGATAGACACCTTCTTTTGTAAGTTCAGCAATTTCTTCAAGTGATTTATCACCAGAG
>DAOVRE010000205.1 GCA_030628305.1 Candidatus Heimdallarchaeota archaeon
GAAGACCATTATCAGAATATATGGCATCATTACCTGTATTCATCAGCATAAAATTCCCAGTACCGTAAGTATTTTTCACTTCTCCTTGATCAAAGCAATTTTGCCCAAAAAGAGCTGCTTGTTGATCTCCTGCATTTCCAGCAACAGGAATTGATTCTCCGAATAGAGAACCTGTATCTCCGTAGGTTTCTTTATCGCTACTTGGACGGACTTCTGGAAGTATGTGTTTTGGAATGTCTAATATTTCAAGCAATTCTTCATCCCAAGTTCCAGTTTGAATATTAAAAAGAAGAGTTCTGGAAGCATTTGAATAATCAGTTACATGATTACCTGTCAAATTATAGATTAACCAACTATCAATTGTTCCAACTGCTAATGAATCATCAACCAAATTACGTTTTATTTTTTCTGAATTCTCTAACAACCACTTTATCTTCGTTCCAGAGAAATACGGATCCAACACTAATCCTGTTTTCTTCTTGAAAATTTCAGCATAACCTGAGCTTTTTAACTCATCACACATTCCTGCAGTCCTTCTACATTGCCAAACTATTGCATTGTGTAAAGGAATCCCAGTATTCTTATCCCAAGCAACTATTGTTTCTCTTTGATTAGTTATACCTATTCCCGAAATCTCTGAAAATTCTATTTTTGCAAAGTTAACAGCATCTTTAATTGTCTTTAATGTCTTCAACCAAATTTCAGAAGGATCGTGTTCTACCCATCCAGGAGAAGGGAAGAGTTGCTTATGTTCTTCATATGATTTAGCTACTTCTTCACCTTTGGAGTTAAATAAAATTGAGCGTGTTCCCGTAGTACCTTGGTCGATGCTGAGGATTAAATTCATATGTGTCAAGAACTCTACAGTGTTTAAAAATGTTTTAGGTTAAAATTAATGAAAATAGAATCGCAAGTGTATAAGTTGAAAGAAATAAAAGAAAGAAAGTTGAAGGAATTATTATGTTGTACGAATAGGTCCTTCAGGTGTCATGTATACAGTGTGTTCATGCTGACTCACAAATGAGCCTGCAGTATCAGATAAAACATGATATTGATACAACGCACCTACTTGTTTGAGTTCCCTCAAACCCATCTTAGCCTTTGCGACACCTACATGCTTATAGATCCATCTGGTAGATACTGGTAAGCGGTTATATTCCTTATCAAGAAGCCTACGAATTTGTTTTGCAGCGTCAGTTCTGAGTGGAAATCTTCCATCAGCAAGACGTACAATATACAATTTATTTCTATCTTGACCAGATTCTCCTGCTCCAGTTGAAGCGAATGTTTCTATTGCAAATGCTTCATCTTGCAAAATAAGATTGCCTTTTCTTCCTGCAACATTTGGTATAGTTTTGGGGCCATGGACTCTATATTGCATTAACATATGACCAGAGAGATCTTTAATTGTTGTAAACCCGTATCCTTCGATGATACTTTCAATCAAATCACCCAATTTTCCAGTATATCCACCTACGCGAATTACTTTAACAGCTGTTTCTGTTGCCTCTCTACTGGCTTTAATCAGGTCATTATGAACATCATCAAATGCTACAGTTACTGCTGTATCTGCTATGTAGCCTTCATAATGCACCCCACAATCAAGCTTTACTACATCTCCTTCCTTCAGAACAAGGTCGTCTTCCCAAGGACAGGTATAATGAGCACAATGATTATTAACAGACACATTGAGTGGAAAAGCGGTTTTCATTCCTGCTTCTTCTATCATTCTATCTGCAGTTTCACATAAGTCCAGACCTTTAACACCTGGTTTAGCCATTTCTTTTACATGTTGCAAAACACTTTTAGCAACTTCTCCAGCTTTTTGGTATTTTTCGAGAATTGTTTCTTCTTTCTCTTCTTCTATGGTCTCTTCAACTTTTTCTTTGGCTTTTTCTTTGGTACTTGTCTTTTTCTCAGCCATTGCTTTCACCAGAATGAAAACAACTTTTTTTGTGATTATTTAACTTTGATGTTTTAACACATTGTTACAAATAAAAAGAAAAAGGGAAAAAGATTACCAACCAATTGTAGGCAATCCCATAAAAATGCACACTAAAGCCCCTAAGGCTAAAAGACCTACTAACACCCAACCAGCTATATTCTTATTTGATCGAAATACCTGACCATCTGGTGTTTCCATTCGTTTAATCATAACAATAGGTCTTGGTGTTCTTCTGTACCATCCAATTACTGTCACTTGGTTTCCAATCAATCTATCAACTCTGAATAGAGCAGTAAACCATCTCATGAAGCCAAAAAGTGGATTATAATCCAAAGTAATAATTCCAGAAGGATCTTGAAGAACAACATCTTCACTTAAGTAATAGCCTGGTGTTCCTCTACCAATTATTGTCCCTTGCAACCGTATAGGTTTCCCTCTGAATGGAGAAGCTTCTGCATATCCATCATCACTTACATCAGTTACTGCAGTCATAGCATTAACCAACTGGAGTTCTTCATCTAATTTAGGATATCGAACAACTACTCTCCAGATCCATAATAGAACAGCTAACCCAAGTCCAGAACCGATACCAATCCACATCCATTGTGTGCTAGAACCATAGAAGTAGGATAAAGCCCCTAAACCTGGAAGTACAAAAGTGAGTATAGGAACGAAGTAAAGTAGGAAAACATCTACCAAAAACTCATCCCAAAGGCTTTCTTTGATTTGATCTGTGCCAAGTGTAGGAAATGCTCGTTTCATATTATTTTCTTCTGCTAAATCATCTAAAGCTAGAAGACGTTTTGCAGTTAACGGGTGAGTAGATTGCAATTCCAGGAAACCAGCCCAAGGACTTTCAAGATCCCAAGCAGCGGCTCTAACAATCATTTCAGGTGAGAGTTCTCCACCAGCGGATTGAGCATAAGCTGTCATTACTAAACCTTTAGCAGCTTTAATATCGAAAATATTCAATGATCTGGTAGAGTTCGAGTACATAGATGATCTGCGATATGTTCTTACTCTTGTTCTTCTATCAACAGTTTTGTCATTGATTGTCTCAGAATATTGAGCTTGAGTGCTCACCATTCCATAAGCAATTTTGACTAATGCTGTTGAGAGTGCTTTCGGATTCCCCGTTTGTTCCCCTGAGAATCTGTCAGCATAGTACTCACGAACTCTACTTAGGAAAAGAACCATAAATTGACTAATTAAATAGAAGAGATAGGAAACGACGAGAGTTACTACAGCCACTGCAGCAATAGCTGCTCCAGCTTTATTGTCTCCTCCACTAGATAAAGCTCCAGATCTAAGTAAACCTCGAGAAAAGATGTAGAAAGTATACATGATCATTGGTACGGCCGAGGCCATTGTCATGAATAAGAAATCCATGTGGACAATATGACCTATTTCATGACCTACAACTGCTTTCTGTTCTTCTGGAGTTAATAAGTTGAGAATTCCATCAGAAAGAACTATTCGCGCATTCTTTTTGAATCTTCCATATGTTAAAGCTGTTGGCATATTATCATGTATCATTCCAATTTTCTTAATCGAGATATTATGAAGTTGACTCTGATCCACAATATATTGAGCAAGGTGTGGAGGCAGCTGTGATACTTCTATCCAAGTCATTCTGTGCATCCATCTAAAACTCAGATCTAACAGCCAAGGAGATATTAGAAACTGCAGTAAAATTATACCCAGAGACACAACCACGGGAAATAGGATAAGAGCAGACATTCCTAGTGCTTCTGTAAAACTACCATAATAATATGCTAACGCAACAGCACCCATTACAAATGCATACACTAACCCCCATAAGAATGTTAGAGTAAGCATCCCTCTGAAAACTAACCTTAATTTCATTAGTATCAATCATAAAATGTACACACTAGTATATATAATTGCTTTTTTTTGAAAAAAAGATAATAGAAGAAACTTATTTCTTCTTTTTACGTATAACATTTATTATTGGAACTATTACGAGGAAAGCTATAACAGGTATTAAACTAATACTTGATTCAACAACGTAGTTAGGGTTAAGAAATTCAGTTGTTCTATCACCTATTGCAGTACTCAGTACAGTGCCTTCTGTTTCGAAATCACTTAGTGAACCCAGCAGTGATAATGCTGTGGGTGCTATATCAATAGTACTAATTCCTTCAATTGTCACATTTTGTTTAATGCCTGGACCAGCAGCTATAAAGATTC
>DAOVRE010000251.1 GCA_030628305.1 Candidatus Heimdallarchaeota archaeon
CGTAAAGGTATAGTAAAAATCTCCTCGATTGTTCGAGCTTGTGTTTCTTCTTTCTGCTTATTGATTTCAAGAAAAGATAAAAACGACTCTTTAAGAGAGGGCATGTGTGGTACAATTTGAAAAATTTCTCCTTTTGCTCTAAGAATGAGAACAGTTATTCTCGATATGGTTTCGTTTAATGTGTAAGATATGGGTTTGATTTTAGCTTCATAAATGAAATTATGATTGTCTTGTTGTTCTAAGGAAATGATTTCAGCACCAGCTGAATCACTTATCATTTTCGCAAAAATCTCAGTAGGCATTTTTGAAATGTGAAGGGATTCTGATGGAAGAGGTGGTAGGGAAAAAATGATGTGAACATATTGATGACCTGCTGATTTTTTAAATAAATCGGGAGAGCAATCTTGAATCAGATGACCATCATCAATTAGAATCAATCTTGATGTGAGTGCGTCCATCTCTGAGAAATTATGACTTGTTAAGAGAACTGAAGTTCCAAATTCTCTGTTAAATTCTAATAATAAATCCTTTGCCTTCTCCGAACTTTCAGCATCAAATCCTAATGTAGGTTCATCTAACAGAAGTATTTTGGGAAATGTGATAAGAGCTCTAATCAATAATACTTTTGCTTTCATCCCCGTTGAAAGTTTCATGACCAAAGTATCCTTTCTCTCCGCAAGATCGAAGTATTTCAATAAGGAGTTTATCCTTTTCTTAATTTCTGTTTTTCTAATGCCATACAATGTTCCATAAAACAGTAAATTATCCTTTACTGATAATCGATAATATAGGCTTCTTCCACCTGTTTCTCCAAAAACTGAACCCACTATGTTTCTAATTTTTTTATCCTCAAAAATGGATATGCCATTTATGTATGCTTCTCCAGATGTAGGTAGTAAAAGAGTTGAAAGAATTTTAGAGAGAGTCGTCTTCCCAGCCCCGTTTGGCCCAAGTAACCCAACAAACTCTCCTTCCTTAATATTAAGTGAGATATTATCTAATGCCTTGATTTCTTTTCCTTTTCTAGTATAAGATTTGCATAAGCTAGATATCTCTATTGACACATTATTTCATATTAAGAGGGTTATATAAGCACAGCAAAATCACAATGCAAAATCACTGCAATTGTGCTTTTCCTAGCTTAACGCGCTTATAGATACAATATGTTAATGATAAACAAAGTAATACAGAACTAATAATCCATGCAGCTAACCAAGTATATCGCTCCGATAAACCGTAAAGAACAGTTGACAAATATGAAGTTCCTGTATTTCCTAAAAAGAAACCTGTGGTGATTATCGAGTATAAAATTGAAAAGTGCGCTTTTGGTAAGTCATAGGTGAGAATAGTGAACACAACGGGAAAGAAGAGTGCGTGAGCTATGTTTTTTATGAATAACGCTGCGATATACATTCCAACTATATCATAGAAGAAGTAAATTAGAAGGTAATTACTTAAGATAATAAACGCTGAAAATACTAGTAAATAATTCGTTATTTTTGGTTTGTTAGAAATAAGCCATCCGATGATTGGTGAAACAAGTATGAAACTAAGTTGTGATAACCCTAGAAGTAAACCTATGTACCCCTCTGATAAGTTTAACACATTTTTACCATAAAGAGCCATAATAGGATCCGTTACACCTGAAATCAATCCATACAAAATAAAAGCGAATACAAAGAAAATTAACGTACTTGATTTAAAAACTTTGAAATCAAATTTCTCTTTACGCCCACTTTTCACGTCAACTCTTCTTATAAAATGCACAGTTTCTCCTCCTCCTTTTACAAAAAGCAACCTGAATGCAACTAATCCAATAATCGATATTATCAATGCAACTATTATCATAAAATAAGCATTAAGAAACTGTAAAACAAATCCTAAACCTACTGAACCTAGAAGCGTTCCTAACCTACCAGAACTTGAAACCAACGAGTTATATATCCCTTTGTGAGGTGATTTTAAGTCAGCTAATAGGGATCGACTTGCAAGTCCGAAAATATTGTTTGTTAAACGTAGAAAGACAAATAGTAAGGCTAGTATTGCAGTATTATCTGTTAAAGCTAAACACCCAACTGCAATTGTCATTACTATGTAAGATGAAAGCACAGCAGGTTTTCTTCCTGTTTTTTCTATAATCCATCCACTGGGTATCCTGGCTACAAGACCTGTAAATGTGTAAGCAGTAACAATGACCCCCCATTTTATTAGAACTTCAGCTTCAGAAATCCCGTATCGTTCTTGAAGATAAAGGGGAAAGAGCTGTCGTACTGACATGTAAATAGCAAAACTTAGAAACTGTGATGTTATAAATGCTAGAACTTCTCTAGTTTCTTTAGTTTTAAGAAAATCCCTGGTTTTAAAGTCTCTACCTTGAACAGAATAGACAACTGATGTTTCAGGTAAAACTTCACTTTCAGGCATTCTATTAACAAAATCAGTTCCCAGTTTAAAATATTGTTGTAACTAGCATAAGAAAGAAAAAGATAATTAGATTGCTATTCTTGAAGTTTTGTCATAATTTGCTCTGCTAATTTTTCAGCTTCTTTTGAATCTGTTATTATTTCAATTTCGTCTGGTTTTGTTGCTCCTAAATTCAGTTCTACAGCTCTTGCAATCTGTTCTTGTTCAAAAATTGGCGCTCTTTTTACTTCAGTTGTTGTTCCCAATATTCGTAGGATGGCAACACCAACAGCATCTATTGCTATCCGATCTTTGCTCGCTAGCATAACATTAGCTTCTTTTCTCGTCCCAACAGCTGGTCCTCCATCTACAAATGCTGTTACTCCATCTAGAACTATCAAATCAGGAGAGAAGGCACTGTTTATATCTGCAATTAATTTGCACTGATTCGGTGAACTATGTAACTCTCTCATATACGAATTGCCATTTAAATCCCTTTTAGGTACTAACCCTACAGCGTTTTTGAGTGATAAAGTGAAATGCCCCCCATATTGATGGGTTTTCAAACAACAAGTTTCAACAATACATTCTGCACTATGATAAATATTAGCAAATAGAAATCCATCTTTCCAGTAACTGTCCTTTGGTCTAATGTGTATATATTCTTCTACACCTACTTCAGCAAGATTAATTATTTGAAAATCTAATTCCTCCGCTAATGTAAATATCCCCTTCTCTTCCAAACACTTTTTTGTGTCTACAGAACCACTTCTCTCCGCAAGAGTGATTGATTTTGCTCCCATCTCTTTCAGTTTTACAATTAGTGACCTTAATGTACCTATATCCGTGGATCCTGGAGCAGGATCTGCTGTGTTGAAATTTGGTTTTAATACTATCTTTTTCCCTTCAAACTTGTTTTCTCCTAAAAGATCTATTGATTGGACAGTCGCTTTTTCTCTGTTTTGACTTATTACTAAAGAAACTTTAGACATAGTACTCAATAGAAATTTGTTGATGCTCTATATAACTTTTATTTGTGTAAAAAAGAACACACATAGCAATTTCGTGATGTTTATCTGAAGTAATATTATTATATCTCTTCTTTAACGATGATTTATGCAGAATAAGCTCCATGCAAATCTTGTAATTACAAATGC
>DAOVRE010000133.1 GCA_030628305.1 Candidatus Heimdallarchaeota archaeon
TCTGCAATATCTTTCCCAAGATATACTCCTTTCTCTCTTAAATCAGATTTGTTAATAAAAATTATAACGGGTATTTTCCTTTGTTTTCTTTGTTCTTCTATATTTAACATATCTAGGTAATGTACAATTTTCTCCATCGAAGATATGTTTGTTCCATCTGCCATAATAATAACCAGATGGGCACCTTGAATAGCTATCTCTTGCATGAAATCAAATCTTTCTTGACCTGCAGGATCATTGAATAGTACTTGAAAAGCTTCGTCTATTGACTCATAATCAATAGTATTCAATTCATTAAATTTCTTCAAAATAATCTTGTTAAATCTGGTAAGTACAATCACTGAGTTTACAACATTGAGAGAAATTGTAGTTGTACTTTGACTGAAATTATTATATTTTAATGGTGTAAAATCTAAATTGTCTCCTACTTCTTTGAAAACACGTCTAGCAACATCATTCTTCTCAAAATCACCAAATAATGCTTCCAGAAAAGAAGTTTTCCCGGAACCTGTTGTACCTAACACTGTTATCTTCTTCAAGATTAAAGGTTCAACTAGTGTCATTACCGGTACTCCATTTTAAACTTATCAAATCATAATTGATAAGTCTTTTTTTTGTCCTAGTGGGAAAATGTAGAAAAATAGTTGTTACGAAACAAAATAAATTGATTGTCGTGCGTCTCTTAGATGGGCCCTCTGACTTATCACACCTTTCTCTTTTAGGATGTTTAAAGAATTCCTAACAGTTCGATTAGGTAGACCAGTACTCTCAATCAACTCTTTTTGTGTCATTTCACCTTCTGTCACCAGTAATTTGAAAACATATTTAGCTGCGGGAGGAACACCTTCTAGATGTCTTAAATCTAACTCTACTAAACGATTTCTTAACTTGGCAAGAATGTTTTTTCTTGCTTGAAGTCTAATTATTTTTACGTCAGCTGTAATTTGTTTAATACTTACGTTTTCTTCGAGCCTCACCCTTATTTGCCCATCAATGATAGCTTCTAAGGGAGACCGAGATTTTAAGTTAGTTAATTTTACATCTGCATTTAATGGAACAACTACGGGGATGTGATCTTTATTCAATGGGTTTACTGGGACTAACAATAGTATCTCTGGGTTACTAACAGCTATTGGTCCTCCAGACGAAAGAGCATATCCTGTGCTTCCTAAAGCAGTTGAAATGATCAACCCATCCGCTCTTCCTCTGTAAAGTACATTATTATCGACAACTAAGGTATAATTCATTAACAGAGCAGAATCTTTGGGGAAAATTGCTATTTCATTTAATGCAGGTAAAGGATTTTTATTTTTATTATCTTTAATTCCAACTCTTTGGTAAGTATCTACTAAGAAGTTCTGTGAAAGTATCAAAGCAAGACTATCCCTGATGTTTGAAGGAGTAATTTCTGTAAAGAAGCTGATTCTTTCAGATGAAGCTGAGACAACAGGGATAGAATCCCGACTAAGGAAAATAGCTCTAAGAAATGTCCCAGTATCACCAATCGCAATTACTGTATCGATGTCATTCTGTGGAAAAATTCGTAGTTGTCCTTCCCAATTATCTTCATCTAGTTCTTGATCTTCAATTTCCAAGATCTCCGTTTCAGGTTCTAGCTCTAGTATCATCTCCTTGATAGTATTAGTATATTCAGTAGAACTCTTACCTCTCAATGAATATAAAGCTATTTTCATCTGAACTAACTCTGATATTTGTGCATTGCTAATAACTCATAAGATTATTTATATCTATGCCAAAAATATGATTAGCGTCAGTTTTTTATTCATTTCAGACAGTTGTCCTGCAGGTATGTATTGCATCCACATTAACAGCATTATAGCCTATATCTAAGTGAATTTGGCAAGGATTTGGGAAAATAAATAGGTAAATTTTGCTTCAATTTTCTTTGTTTATTCTAAAATTATTATTTTAACGTGTCAAAACTCAAGTTCACTAACCACAGATGTAATTTTGGCCACTAACAAATGTTCTTTAAATAGCTTTATACAGAATTGTCTTCGATTGTGATGGTTACCGTGGAAGAGGTCATAATTATACCAAGCCAGGATCAAGAAAAATTAAAAGAAGAAGTTGATCGTCTTTACTCCAAACTAGCTAAATTAGGATGGACAAAAGAAGCCTGTGAAAGTATTGCACCATTTACACTTAGAATTAATACAATTAAAAAAGAAGAAGGCATAAAGATTTTTGCTCATTCGTACCAAACTGCTGACATCATTTTCGGTGTAGCTGATATTGTAGGTGACTCATTGGGTCTCGCAAAGAAAGCTACTGAGGTTGAAGAAGACACAATTCTACTCTGTGGAGTAGACTTTATGGCAGAAACCATGAAAATACTTAATCCTGAGAAAACTGTTTTTGTTCCAGAACCGGGTAGAGATTGTACTTTAGCTGATTCAATCACAGGGGAAGATGTTAAAAGACTTAAAAAAGAACATCCAGGCGCAACAGTTATCTGTTATGTTAACACCAATGTAGCTGTAAAGGCTGAATCAGATATCTGCTGTACTTCTGCAAACGCCAGAAGAATTGTTGAGCAACTTGAAGCTGAAACGATTATCTTTGTTCCAGATGAGAATATGGGAAAGAACCTTGCAAAGCTTACAGGAAAAAATATTATCACTTTTCCTGGTTATTGTAGAACCCATCATGCACTTTCTGAAAAAAGATTCAATGCATTACAAGACGATGCATCTGTCAAAACATTTGCTCATCTAGAGTGCAAACCAGAAATCATTCAAAAGGTAGATTTTGCTGGTGGAACTGGTGACATGCACAGATTCGTTAAGAAGGTTAAACCTGGAGAAAAAGTCCTATTTCTAACTGAACAAGGCTTTATCGACCGAATGAAGATTGAATTTCCAGATATCGAATTCATAGATAGCAATATGATCTGTATAAGCATGAAAAGAAATGATCTTCCAACCATATTAAAAGCAATAGAAAATCCTTCATCGGAAAATTTCATTGAACTCGATGAAAAGGTTAGGAAGAAGGCATTTAAAGCTGTAAACAATATGCTAAAATACTAATTCCTCGAGTTGGTTTCAAATGATACCTCAAGTTTTAGTTGACGAAGATATCAAGAAATGGTTAGCAATTGATGTACCTTACTGGGACGTAACAACCAATCTCATTCCCAATAGTAAAGCCAAAGGGAAAATTTATGCAAAGCAAGATGGCATTATTGCTGGATTGCCATTTGTTAAGAGAGTTTTTGAAATTGTTGGAATAGAATTTGAAGCTCGTGTTGAAGAGGGGACAAGAGTTTCTAAGAAAACAACCATAGCTTCAGTAAAGGGAGATATTCACAATCTGCTTCAAGCTGAAAGGTTAGCTTTGAATATACTTGGTCGAATGTCAGGTATCGCAACTCAAACAGGTATTATGATAAAAATAGCACGCAAGAACAATGAAAATATCAAGATATGTGCAACAAGAAAAACTGTTCCTGGATTAAGCAAATATGATAAATATGCAGTTATCATCGGAGGAGGAGATACTCACAGATTCAATCTGTCAGACATGGTTCTACTCAAAGAAAATCATTTGAGGATGTTTAGTTCCATATCTGAAGCAGTAACTAAAGCTAAAGAAACTATTAGTTTTAGTAAAAAGATAGAGGTTGAGGTTCAGAATGAGGAACAAGCAATTGAGGCTTCAAAAGCTGGAGCAGATATCGTCATGTTAGATAACTTCTCCCCTCAACAAGCAAAACATGTAATATCAAAAATAAAAGCGATTAACGATTCAATTCTAATAGAATTAAGTGGAAACATATCGCTTGATAACTTGGAGATCTATTCATTTGAAGGCATTGATCTAATATCATCAGGAGCTTTAACTCATTCTGTAAAAAATTTTGATTTATCGATGCTAATAGAGTAGAATAAATAGAATAGAAAAGAGACTTAACTCTTTTCTTTGCAGAAATCTACAATCAGTTTCTTTCTTTCCACTACATTATCATAGAACTTTTCATGTTTTTTAATGAATATTTTTGTTGCTTTATCATAAGATGAAATAGCTACATTGCAGTTTTCTTTTCTATTTGTTTCAGATGAAAGAACACTATAAACATCTCCCAGTATTGTAGTCGATATAGCATACTCAAATGGAAATTGAGCTTGATTTCTTATAGTTAATGCATCGTTTAGCGCTAAAAGAGCTTGCTTACAGTTATAGACTTTCTCCTGAGTTTCTGCTAATAATCTATAAGCTACTCCTATGTTGCTATATATCATTGCTCTCTCTGTAGGCATTTTGTCCAGAGAACCAGTTCTTAGAGCTGCATTATAGGACTCTACTGCAAAGGTAGAATAATATTCATTTGCTTCTATTCCAGATAATGTCTGATAAGCCACACCTTGATTAACCAATGTGGTTCCATGTTCAAATGGGTAATCAGCTAAGGATCTTCCTTTGATTGCTTCTTTGTATGAAAATATGGCAAGTTTACTGTTAGCTTCTTTCTCCTCAAGTTCTGCTAAAGTTTGGTAAGCAAGACCAAGATTGTGGTTAACCTGGCTATACTCAAAATTAAACAAATCGAAAGAGAAGACTTTCAGAGCTTCTCTGTAAGCAGTTATTGCTAGATTATAATTTTCGATTTTATTCTTAATTTCAGCTAAACTGGAGTAAAAGTTCCCCAAATCATTCTGTGTAACTGCAAATAGTAGAGGAGAATTTTTCAATGTGTATTTCTTTAGAGCAGCTAAATAAGATTTAATTGCCAATTTTATGAATTCACTTCTCCATTTTGAAGTCGAAACTTCTCCCTTAAATGATTGGATATTCCAGAAGTGTGATGCGTACAAACTATCAATGTTACCAATGAAATAAGCAGCATTACCTATTTTCATCAAATCCTCTGGTACATTCTTAAAAAGATCAATTAGTTTCTTAAAGTTAGCAGATATATCGGGAGCGAAATTAGCTCCAAAACCTAGTGCTTCTCGCAGATAGGGTTCTTCTGTAGGCAACTCATGATTTTCCATAAAAAGCAATTCATCATTTTTTAATGCCCCTAACCATTCCTTCCATAGATATCTACCACCTAAGAATGATTCAGATTTATATGCAGTTTTAATACTCCATTCTCTTGGAATCTTCTCTTCTTCAACATCTAACTGTTGATCTTGCATTTCTCTAAGTAAGGCTTCCTCAGCAGAATAATCATCGTATTTTGTTTCAATAACTGTATCTCCAACCTGTTGTATGCGTACTCCTCGCTTCTTCATTGCATGTGCTGCAACTAGTTGATAGTGTCCTCCATAAACTGCAAAATCTAGAATCTGTTTAATACACCCATCTGCATTTTGAAAAATATTTCTAACTTCTCTTACAGAGGTCTTCCTAGCATAAGCTATATCTATAAAAGTAAGATTTACTTCTTCTTTCA
>DAOVRE010000037.1 GCA_030628305.1 Candidatus Heimdallarchaeota archaeon
CAAAGAAACACAAATTGAAGATTTGATTGTTGGTTGCTAACTTAAAAGTAGGAGTCCAGTAAGGTCTGCTTCGACAATGGATCAGCATTAAATCCACGACGTCTTAATTCAGCAGCAAATTCCACATTTGGACCATAGATTGTATATATTTTGTCAGGATTACAGGATTCACATATTTCGATAAGCTCAGAGAAATCAGCATGATCACTTATGGGAATACTATAATCAACATTCATTCTGTATTTGTAATTAGATGATATACACCATCCACTAAATGCATAGAGAACTGCACCAAATTTATTTCTCAAGTAGGAATAAAAATCATCTCTACCAGATTTTAATGGTGCAAATAGTATCCAATTCCTTTCTTTTTCCATCAAACCTTTTTCCTTTGCTTGTTGATAGGAAACACAATCAACTGCTCCTTCAATACCTTCAGACTTGAGCAAAGTATTGATTTTGTAGTTAGCTCCATGTAATATTATATTTTCTGACAGATGAGAAAAAGCATGATACAACATCTGAGCTTTCCCTAGAGCATAACCCATTAAGACAACCGGTGTGTTATTAGCTAGATTCTCAGATATTGAATCTTGAGTTTCTCTGATCAATGGACCATATTCGGGAAACTCATATTGTGACAAACCAAATGTGCTTTCAATAATTAACGTATCACATTTTTCAGGCTTAAAAGGCTCAATGAACCCTTTATTTCTAATCGAAACATCACCAGTATAAATTAAAGTGCCTTCATTTGCTTCTATTTTTAGTGCTGTTGAACCAACAATATGACCAGCTGAATTCTGTGTGAAATTTGTTTCACCTATTTTGTAATTTTCAAAGAATCGTCCTTCTGAAAAATTTGATGTGACATTTTTTAATAACGATTTAGTTTCTGATGAGCTTATTATATCAGTTGCTGGTAACTTTCTTGGAACATGATCTGAATGTGCATGACTGTAAAAAACTAGAGAATAATATTTCGAATTTGTACTATCACAAGCGATGTTCCAATCCTTCCCTTTAATTCTAATTGCTTTTGATAAATAAACTCTCATTATCCTCTCTAAAATGTAAAAGATTCTTTCTTAAATACTTATTCAAAACATAAGAAGTAAAATGAAAAAAAAGATTTATTGAAAGAAAAGAAATGGATTAAGCCTTATATGGCATAATCTCTAAAACAATATTATCGTCAGACAATTCTGTATCTCTAGATGCTTTCTTGATTGCTTCTTTAGCAATCTCAACCATTTCGTCAGTGGTTAGCTCTTCATTGTATTTTTCTTTAAGAAAAGCAATTGCTTCGGAATCACCTTCACCCATTGCTTTAGCTTTACATGAAACTACTCCACCACCTGGATCAACAAATTGTAAACTTGGACCAGTTTGGTCGAGTCCGCCAAAAAGCATTCCTACACCAAAAGGACGAAGACCGCCTTGTTGGGTAAACATTTGTACGTAGTCACCTATTTTTATAGCAAGTGATCGGACATCAACTGATTCAACATATGTGAGTTTGAATATCTCAGATTCAAGTCTAGCTCGACTTATAAGAATTCGACCATCAGCTGCTACTCCAGCGAATATTGCTTGAGTACTATCACTTATTTTGTGTATCTTATGATCAGGTTCATTCAAATCAACAACGCGAAGCAAACCTGCAAGTACGACACCGTTTTTACTTTTAATGCCTATTCCTATACTGCCTCTTCTTACTGATTCTCTTGCATATTCGGTCTGTATAATACGACCTTCAGGAGAATACATTAGAGGTGATCTGTCATATCCCATGGATTGTGGTCCTAACATCTATAATGCCTCCAAAACAGTTTTAATTTCTTCGGGTTTTATCCTTTTAACCCCTTTCTTGTTGACAACAGCAACATCCATACCATCGCCAGTGGCGGTATCTCTACTAATAGCAGTAGCAAGTGCTTTGATAGCTATTGCAATTCCATCCTTTTCAGGTAGATCTGCTTTCCATGTAGATTCTAAAACACCGATAGCAACTAACGATCCTGATCCAGTCGATGCAAAATCTTCATCGGTTATTCCACCGGCCATATCCAAGTTAAACACATGTGGTCCTTCTTTGTCTAGACCAGCTACAATCATGTTTACATAATATGGAAAGTATTGTCGATACTGTTCATACATGATAGATGCTAATAGATTTCCTGCCATTTTTGATGTTGGAGGATAACCTCTGGCTAGTTCATACAAATTGATATTCGCTCTTGTAAGATTAATTAAGTATTGAGCATCAGAAACTAGCCCGGCAATAGTAGCAACAGTAAAACCATTTAGTATGTGTACTTTTTCTGCTTTTTTAGATGCGACGAAAGTGCCCATAGAAGCTCTTTTATCGGCAGCTACAACTACACCATCTTTAAATCTTAAAGCAATTGTAGTTGTTCCATGTTTGGGTTCCATAAATGGATTTCCATTTACCCCATTGAAATTTGGTGCATTCATCATTACACTTCACTCTTGTTCATTTTTTTAGGTTTAAATATTTACTGTTTAACACCAAGAAACATCAATTATAGGGAATCTTAGTGTGTTCTTCCTCCTCATCTATCAGTACCTCAACATCAGTATTACTTTGAATCTCTTCACAAACCCACTTTGTAATAAATTGAGTTTCATTCGATTTTTGATTAAGTGATGAATATTCAATTTGAATCTCACCTTCAAGATTTATATATACATGACATTGATTTTTCTCATTATCTTCCCAGCAAAGTTCTGTAAAGTCACCTATTTCTCTTCTATAAAGAAAACGATAATTATTAAACCAACGTTTTTCTAATAATGTAGCTATTTTTCTTCTTTCTAGAGGAGGTATGGTTCGTAGTTTTTTTACTAAGGAAACATTGGGCATTTTTGTGGGACTTACAGCTTTCTTGTTAACCAGTTCTTGCAAGAGTTCTCTAGTATAAACGCTTCCATTATCTGTTAATTCGTAAGAACCATTTTCATTTTTTGAAAGAAAACTACGCTCTTGTAACCTTCTTATTGCTTTTGTTAATTTATGTTGATGCAAGGATGTTTTCTTTCTCAAACCTGAAAAAGAATAAGATATCTGAGAGTCAGATAGAATCAGAAGCAACTGGACTTCTTGGATTGTAAGATAATCATACTCATTACTATAGAAGTAGTCATATGGTAGACTATCATCTAATGTAGGAATGTTACTGTATGGAATACCTATATACCCATGGTCCATATTCATTGTCTTCACCTATAATATTATCAAAATACTTTATAATGACTCAGTTATGACAGCTTTTTAGTTTTTGTAATCACATAATATTATGTTCTCTATGATTAAAAAACTAAACTAACTCTCTACTTCAAATCAAACAATTAGTCTGATATTTCCTCCTCTTCTTCCTCTTTAATCGGTTGTACAGCTGTTGGGTGAAGATATACCTCACTATCTAGAATTGTATAAGGAATCCTTCTTTGATCAATCCATGTTTTCATTTCTCTGAATTCCTTAAACATATCATTGCTCACAATCATTGCTTTCTCCTCTTCAGCTAAACGTAAAATGAATTTATCGCCATCTACCCTTGCTGGTAACATCTTCATTGCCCCCTCTTTAACCAATTTGTCTAATCTTCTCTGATTATCTATTTGATATCTTAGAGCTGCATCAGCAACTGTTATGATTTTGGTGAAATTAACTTTGCTTAACCTATTTATCATATTTTCAATGTTGCTTATCTTTGGTTTATCTAAATTATTTTTTTCTTCCCAAGCAATATTACTCCCATCAAGAATAACTTTGTTTAATGAATAAGTTACTTCGGGAAAAGCACGTTCAGATGATCCTCTAACCCGTTTTGCAATGTTTTTGAACATATCTCTTGAGAAATATAAGATTCCGATTCCTATCGCTCCAAATATCAAGCTATATGTTACTATGGGGTCAAAAAAGTTCGTAGAAGAATCATCAGGATAGATAGTGATATATGCTACAACAAGTGGTAAAAGGTTTGAATACCATTTAGTCTCTGAAACAGTTTCCCATTCTAATTCTATTCTAAAAAACAAATACTGAATCCCTGAAATTTGAGGTTCCCCCTCTAAAGAATAAAAGTGGTAACCTTGACCAACCTCTATTGATTCTTCAAGATCTACATCATCGAAAAACATGTAACTGGAATTTTGAACTCTTACATAAGGAAGAATATTCAGATTTACTCCCTCATAATTTGTTATACTATATATAATTCTGTACTTTTCCCCTACAGTTGCATTAATAGGGATTTCATACATATTAACTGTTATATTTGGCATCACAATAATTTCAAGCGGGTCACTAAGATGTGTCCTTTCTTGATCAGGATCGTCAATAGTTCTATATGTAATAGCAAATGAGTGTTTTTGGTATAGATACGTATCTGGAAAGAAACTTATATTACCATTGTACTGAACGCCCTCTTCCAGAGTCAATTCTGGTATTGCATGTGACCTTGTTACTGAACCCGGTGTGCCAGTTTTATGAATCTCACTTGTAACTGTAACATTTGTTATTGTTGTTCCACCGGTGTTGATAATCGTACACTTAACATCATTATTCTGATTTCTTATTAGGAAAGATGGATTAGAAGGAAAAGACATTCTTACTTTGCCGAAAGGTAACACTGATAATTCAAAATAATTGACAGAAGTTTCTAAACCAGTTGATGTGCTGTTAGCAACAGCTGTAACGGTAAAATTTCCAGCTGCTTGACTGTTAAAAGTTGACCAAATAACAGTGTCATTAAATAATAAAGACGTATTCACCGTTAAATTATTCTCATAGATTTTTTCGTCTAAAGAATTTGATATATTGTAATATATATTAGAATCAGGTATGTAACTAAGGTTTTCATAAGTGAATCGGGAGAATATTACTGAATCATCTTCCTCCTTAGTTATGTTATCAGAACTCAATTATCAGATTGAAGTGGAGTTTTCAAGATCCATAAATCTGGCAACTTCTGATTCACTTTGAGGTTTTTGAGCCAATGGGATTTGTATAGACGACGAGGAAACAAACATTGCTACCAGGAAAATAAATCCAACACAAGCAACTGTCATTCTACTGTACAGTATCCTATTTGACATGTAAACACTTCTTTTCTATTCTTTATAAGATTCCTTTCTTAATTTAATAAACTTACCGAGTAGGTAATAATTTCTGTACAAAACCTATAACATAATTTGTTCGCTTAAAATAAAATGAACGTCGCGAAAATACCCCTGATTTTGTTAGGAAGCCGTCAAGGACCTTCCCGGCAACATTCATCTAAGCACTTTACCCGGTTCAGATGAACCCTATTCAAGTTTGCTCCAAGATGATTGGCCGTTTCAGCGTTTCCTTTATTCTCCTCAGCAAATTATCTCGATTTGTGTCACCACATTCGGTATTGCATCATTGTCTCTGAATAAAGGGCGTGTCGTTTCTGTTCCAAGAGCCACACTCTCGCATGGTAGATTTACATCTACATCTCTTTAGTGGAGTCAGGAGGTTCCTCAGCCAAAGCCGAAGTTGCCTTTTCGCCTCGTTCAACTAATATTACTTACAAAAGCAAATAAAACTAACTGTATACGATAAATGAAAAAAGGATGAATTTAGATGACTTTCATACTTTTTCCAACTTTCTCAATTGTACTTAGAATCTTTTCCATGTCCTCTTCTGTATGAGTTGCCATTACACAACAGCGTAATCTCCCACTTTCTCTGGGAACTGCAGGATAAACAATTGGAGGAACTAATACCCCTTCTTTTTTCATTTTTTTAGCAAATCTGAAGGTCTTAATATCATCTCCTATAATTACTGGAACTATTGGTGTATCTTTACTTTTGAGAGTATTATAACCCATTTCTTTGACTCGAGTGATGAATGTAGAAATATTTTTCTGTAAAGCTTGAACGCGATCTTTTTCAGTTTCTATTATATCTAGAGCTTTTAATGCAACTGCAGCCATAACTGGAGGTAGTGCAGCGCTAAAAATGAAAGCATTAGACGTGTATCTGAGATAGGTTATCATCTTTTTATTTCCAGCAACATATCCTCCAACTGACGGAATAGCTTTACTTAGAGTACCCATCATGATATCAATAGAACCGGGTTTCATGTCATAGTAATCCTCTACTCCTTTACCATTTGGTCCTATTGCTCCCAACCCATGCGCATCATCAACCATGGTGAAAGAGTCATGTTTTTTAGCTATCTCAACTATTTCTGGCATGGGAGCAATATCTCCATCCATGCTAAAAACGCCATCAACTATTACTAAAACCCGTTCGTAGTTCTTTCTGTGTTCTTCTAGAACCCTATCTAAATCTGTTAAATCGTTGTGATTAAAACGTTTCCAATCTGCTTTGGAAAGAATGCACCCATCATAAATGCTTTGGTGATCATATTTGTCTATAATGACAAGATCATTTTTTCCAAGTAAAGTTGAAATGAGTGTCATATTAGTAACGTAACCACTACTATAAACTATCGAATCTTCTGTTTGTTTGAACTCAGCAATTCTATTTTCTAATCTTTTGTGTAAATTAGTAGTGCCTGTTAATAGCCTAACTCCACCTGCTCCACTTCCATATTTATCAAGTGTTTCATGAGCCACCTTGATTATTTCCGGGTGATTTATGAGACCAAGATAGCTGTAAGAACCAAGCATAATGAATTCTTCTCCCCCAACAGTTACAGTTCTTCCAGTTGACCCTTCAATTGGAAGCATATACGTGTTCAAATTAAATCTTTCTAAATTTTTCTCTCTAGCAAGTAAAGCTTTGATTCTTTTGTTGTCGATAATTTCTGTAATCTCTGTCACCTCAAATGAAATGTCAATTTATATAAGTATTATACACTCACCTATTCAAGTAATTAATAAAACTTCACATGCAAATTAAATTATTCTAAAAACTTATCTGCTTTCTCAAGATTTAAAAGTAATTGAATATTCACTTTTTTCTTAGAACAGAATTGTGAGAAACACTACACTCTTCATTCGAACGAAAACTATAAAGATTAGTTAAATAAGATTGAAAATGTCCTTAGACACGAGCCAGTAGTTCAGTTGGATAGAATGGCTGCCTGCGGAGCAGTTGGTCGGGCGTTCGAATCGCCTCTGGCTCGCCATCTTGCTTTTAACCCTTTTCCCCTTTGTACCCTTCTCCAAACCATCTGTTGATAGTATTATCAATTTGTTCTTCTTTTTTTATCTCAATATCCCCATGAAATTGCCGTGGTAAAATTACTCTGTTTAAATCTTTTACTGCTTCATGCAGAGACCTTCTCTGATGAAAAGTATCTTTTGAAGTAATCACGACAATCCCCGTATCCTTGTCACCAAACTCAGCTAGGATAATAATATCTTCTCCATAGTCTATTTTCATAACTTTTCCTGCCTCTTTTGTGAAAACCTCTGTAACAATATCCTGAGCTGCTCTTACCATTCCTCCAAACAATAGAATGTCATCAACAATTTTCTCTGATTTTGCGTATCTTTTGATAGGAATGCCTGATCTATGTAACACTACTATCTGATTTGGTAAAACAAGTTCTGGTTCTTTAGCAAGAATGGTGCTATATCTAATTAAATCAGCTAGCTCTTTTATCGCCTTTTGCATTTCCAAAACAAGAGTTCTTCGTTTTGTTTTCTCTTTCTCTTGACTAATCTTGTTGTTGTAATCATCTATTTCCTCTATCAAATGAATAAAAATTGTTTCTTTCTGTGTTTCTTCGATGAATAATTTTAATTCTTCAATGAACTTACTTGCTTCAATCAAATTATATTCTTCTGGTTGGGAAATGTAATCATAGAGAATAATTTGTAGTGATACAATTAGAATTTTGGCACCAAGATGATCCAGACTTTTCTCTCCAGATAGTTTGAGAGCTGCTCTAAGATAACTTTTCGCTTTTGAAAGGTTTAGATGTTGAATTTCTTTCTTTCCGTAGAGAAACATCAACGTAGGATTTTGAGCAACTTCATTTTCTGTTCTCCTACTCAATATTTCTGCCATGATTTCGTTGAACCCATTCCATTCTTTCTGTTCAATAAGTAGTTCTGCTAAAGCAAAGTCTACTTGTTCATCAGTTGAATCAATTTCTTTCAAGATTGATTTTGACTTAGAAAACTCTTGAATAGCGGTTTTGAATTGTCTTTTTTGAGCGTAAATTTGACCTAATGATGAATAGACTATGGCTAGCGATCTCTTATCACCCCACTGCTTATGAAATGAAATTACACTTAATAATCTGCCTAAGGCACTGTCTAGTTTCCCTTCCATCCTTTCAACATCGGAATAATTTGAAATGACTGCAACCTCTCCTATAAGACTATTAAGATCTCGAAAATTATTACGCGAAATTTTAAAGTGTTCCTTAGCAATATTCCATTTTCCAAGATACTTGTGGTATATCCCTAATAACATGTGAATATATGCTATATGGATTCTATCAGTGTAACTTTCAGCTTCCTTCAGCAATCCTTTAGCTTGCTTTATCATCTCTTCGACATTTCTTTCGGTTCTCTGAACCCAAAGTTCACTAAATAATCCTCTGAACTTTGCATCCAAGAAAAGATTTTTACGTTCATCATCTTTGACTTCATTCAATTGATTAAAAACTTGTTTGAAAAGAACAGAGGCATCTTTTTTGTTACCTTTTCTATCTGAAATTCTTGCTAAACCAATTTTTCCCTCAATTTTAAGTAATGGATCATCTGAGAAAACTATTTTCGTGAAATACATTTCAGCTTTTGTAAAATTGCCTTTTTTGAATTCACTCAAACCTAACCAGAATAGAGTATATTCAGACTCATAATTATCCCATAATTCGTATATTTTATCATACTCTACTAAATGGTAAAGGACTTTCCCCATGATGAAAAGAAGAATATTGGATGGATTATCGGTGCTTTCTAAAATCTTTCTCAAGACTTTTTGTTGTATGGTCAAAGAATTGCTTTGGTAAATCGTTTTTTCTTTGTCATATACTTCATGTTCCTGAGAAGACAGGAAATTAATGAAGTAGTGAATCTCAGGAAAAACTATGTTCTTTTCCATATCAAAGCTCCGAATGTTTAATTCTGAAAAATGGACTATTCTTTTTAAGAGGAACCTCAAGATAAGCTTCTGCATAATCGGTTGATGCTTGAGTTCCTCGCATGAGCGTTCTGTATTTGTGGAATTTAATATAGAATCCTCCTCCTCCTTTGTTTAACTGCGATGAATAACATTTGATAGCATTTTCTTTAACACTATAATATGCAGAAATATCAACAAGAATATGTGGATTAGGAATAAGGATGGTTGTTTCTGTTACATACAATTTTGAAACTAGATGGGAATTATCATATTGTGTTTCATGTGCAGCCCATTCTATCGCTTCCTTAACAACATGATATGTTGCTCTATGGTCGATGTGATAATCTTCTAGTAGATGGGTAACAATAATCTCAGGACGAAATTCAAGAATAAAATCAATTATGTCTTTTTTTATTTTTGTCTCAAAATCAGCTACACTGTGATAATCCAGTATTTTTGATTCTTGAACTCCCAAAGTTTTTGTAGCAGCTAAATATTCCATTTTTCTATCTTCTGTTGATGATAGACAAAGTGTGCTTACTATGTGCTTTGTAGAGGCGTATTTGGCAATGGTGCCACCTGTACTAAGCGATTCATCATCAGGATGTGCGAAAATAAATGCTAGCTTCACATCTTAAGGATGTAAAAGAAATATAAAAATAGTTCCAAAGTGCGTGCACTATCTCATCTTTTTAGATATTCGGTGGCA
>DAOVRE010000212.1 GCA_030628305.1 Candidatus Heimdallarchaeota archaeon
GCAGAAAATGGTATCTTTGTTTCACATGAAACTTATACACCTGCACGAGGAGGTAGTGCTGAAGCTGAAATTGAAGCTCTAAAATCAGTATTTGGAACGGATGTATCCAAGCTGATTATTGTAAACACAAAAGGATATACTGGTCATGCAATGGGAGCTGGCGTGGAGGAATGCGTGGCTATAAAATCTATGGAGAGAGGTATTATTCCACCTATTGCAAATTACTCCCAAATTGATCCAGCTTTTAATGGTTTAAGCTTCTCAAAAGGAGAAAATAAAAGAGCTAAATATGCAATAAGATTAGCTGCAGGTTTTGGTTCTCAGATCGCCTTTACAGCATTTAGATTGAATACTTATGATGACCGATATGATCTGAATTATCATGAGAATTGGCTGAATCAGCTGAATGGGAGTCTTGACAGCACATTTCTAGATGGTAGAGTTCTAAAGATGAGAACGAAACCAAGAAAGATAGATTCAACAGATGAAAAACTTGGAAGGAAACCTGTAATTCGTTCGGTCGGATCAGTCAATATTCTATCAGAACTAACCAACATTATTTCAGAGATAACTGGGTATGAGTCTAATTTAATCGAAGCTGATATGCATTTAGAAGAGGATTTAGGGATTGATACTGTGAAGCAAGCTGAGATTTTTGGTATTGTTAGAGATAAGTGGGATCTTGAATTGGATGAAACACTTAATCTTGCAGAATTTACATCACCAAACAAAATAGTGTCATATATTCTAGAGAAACTTCCGCAGGATCATAAAGAAGAAAGTTCCAAGAAAACAGCTGTTTCTCAATCTATTGATGATTCTAGTCTTAGAAACCGAATAAGAGAAATTGTTTCCGAAACAACTGGGTATGAACCTGATTTAATTGAGTATGATATGGATTTAGAAGAAGATTTGGGAATTGATACCATCAAGCAAGCTGAAATCTTTGGGGAGATACGAGAAATATATGATCTTCCTCTAGATGAAACTGTAAGTTTAGCAGAATTCAGATCAATTCAAGATATTACTAATTACGTCTCAAAGCACTCAGTAACAGATAGTACAATCCCAAAAGATGTGAAATCTGGTTTAGAGAAGAAGAAGCCAGTACAGATGGAGAGGGACGTTAGAATAGATAAAATAATTGTATCACCAGCTAGCTTAAACAAAGAAAAGGCTGAAAAACTGGATCTATCAAATCTATCCCCTCTAGTAATTAACCTTGAATCATCTCGAACAATCTCAATTTTAAAGGAATTCTCGAAGAAGAATTTACAATATCATGAGTACAGTATTTTTAATGATTCACTTTCTGATCTGAAGGATAAGGAATTTGATTCCTTTGTTATAATTCTGCCTGATGAAAAATCTAAACCTGGTTATGTTGACCAAGAAATTTACAATAATATGTTTAAGCTATTTCAATCGCTTGAATTAAATTCGAACCAAAGAATCATAGCTATTTCTTCAGAGAAATTCTTTGGATATGAATTAGATGCAGTGCCTATATCTGGAGGGATCTCTGGATTTGTTAGAACTCTTGGATTAGAATTTGAAATGAAGATTAAGCATTTATATTCATCAAATAACAAAGAAATTCTTCAAGAATTGGAGTATTGGGATAATTTTACTGAAATATCCTATCAAAATGGAATAAGATATACACTCGTTTCCTCAGATATTACTGATGTTGTTACCAAAACATCAAAATTGGATCTTAAAAAAGATGATTTGTTATTGGTTACTGGAGGAGGAAGAGGAATCACGTTCAAATGTATTGAAGCTTTGTGTACCATCGTTAAACCCAAAGTTGCAATTATGGGAATTGAGGATATCTCCTATTGTACTCCTGAATTGTTAGCTCTTTCTGAAGAAGAATTAAAAGAGCATAAGGAAAAAATGATTGAAAATCTAAAAGCTACAGAAGAAAAAGTTACTCCTGTCATGATTGATAGAAAATGGAATAATTTCATTTTTGGCTTGGAAGTTTCGAAAAATCTTCTGAGACTCAAGAAGTTGAAAATTGAAGTACTATATCGTAGAGTTGATGTTACCAAAAAGAAGGATGTAGAAAAAGCTTTAGATGAAATTGAAAAACAAATGGAATCAAAAGTAACCCACATTGTTCACGGAGCAGGGTTAGAAGAATCTAAATCCTTCAAGAAGAAGAAATTCGATTTTTCTAGATTGATAGTATCAGTTAAGGTTGAAGGAATCTGGAATATACTAAATTCTCTAGATAAAAGTAAGTTAAAGAGAGTTGTTTGCTTCACATCTATAGCAGGAAGGTTTGGTAACAGAGGACAAATTGACTATTCCTTTGCAAATGGTTATCTATCTCGTTTATGTTGGATGCTCAATCAACAAGGAATCCCAGCAATAGCGTGCGATTGGTCAGCTTGGGGTGGAGTAGGGATGGCCACAAGAGGTTCAATAATGCAAATTCTAAGCTCTTTTGGAATAAATCCCATACCTTTAGAAACTGGTACAGAAGTATTTGTAAAACTATTTCTAAACAAGATTGGAAAGGAAGTTATTGTATCAAATGGATTAGGACCATTTGAAGAAGCGCATATTCTAAATCAGCAAATCTCGAACAAAAAATACCCTATGATAGATAGTCTAGAGTATATCGATTCAAAGTTCAGAGTATATCATACTTTATCCACAGATTCAGATCTATACATGCTGGATCATCAAATACAGGATGTGCCAATCTTCCCAGGTGTGATGGGTTTGGAAATGTTTTCTGAAGTATACCATCTGATATCAAACTCAAAACCATTCGTCTTGAAAGAAATTGAGTTCTCGTCTGCACTAAAACTTCCGAAAAACGTACCTAAGAACATCCTTGTTGAATATGATTCTTCAAAAGAAGAGATGATTCTCAAATCTGTATTTATTCCGAAAAACGATGAAAAACTAAGAAGAGAAATTGAACATTTCAAGTTAGATATAGGAAGTGAAACAAAGATAAAAAGGAAAAGAAAATCAAGCTTTCAATCTGAAGATTCAGAATTACAATTGATGTCAAAAGAAGAAATTTACGAAGTTTTCTTCCATGGAAAAAGTTTCCAAGTTTTGGATAAATTACTAGATGTTTCAAATGAAACTGCAATTACACTAGTTAAAATTCCTAAGGATGATTTGTTCCTTGAAAGTAAAAGTAAAGTGTTGATTAACCCACGCACCATAGAAGCAGCTCTACAAACTGCAGGGCTATATGATATAATCGTTAATAGCGAATCTTCGTTACCATCCAATATAGCGCAGCTTTCAATATATAGCAATAAACGACCACATCACATTATATCGAAATTCATCAAGAAGGACACAAATTATAGCTATTTCGATGTCGAAGTGTTTGATGAAAAAGGCCGTTTAATCGTTCTTTTAGAAGGTTTAGGGATGATTCATATACAGTTTTCTTTTACTGAAAATCCTGAAAGAATAAAACAACTTGAGACACTGAAAGAATACTGGCAAATCTCAACCTCTTTTTCAGACAATATGATGAAAATCATCCCAACAGCAGCTGTTTCTAGTTATTTAGATACTAAACCTAAGGTAGTGATGAGATATTTATCTTCAGAAGAAAGATCATCATTTGAAAGAAAGAAAAATAAAAGAAGGAAAATTGAATATCTTTCTGGAGTTATTGCTGCTAAGAAACTTATCAAAGATGTCCTCAAAGACGCCAAGGTTATTCAGACAATGGAAATAAGAAAAACAACTAAAGGGCAACCATACATCTACGATAAGAAGAAGAAAGAAAAGAGTAAGCTGAATCTCTCAATAACTCACTCTGGTGATTTCGCGATTGCTGCAATAGGAGAGTGTCCTATAGGTATTGATATCGAAAAGATTGAAGAAAGAAGTGAATCTTTCTACAAAGAAGCTTTTACAGAGAAAGAACGAAATCAAATTTCCTCAAATGCTGAGTTAGGAACAGTTTACTGGACAATTAAAGAAGCTATTACCAAAGCTATAGGCGAAGGATTAAATCTCAGTTTACATGATATTGAGATATCTTCAGATGAGAAGAAGTCTTCTTACAAAGTAGACTTTTCAACCAAGGTTGCGGAATCCTTA
>DAOVRE010000265.1 GCA_030628305.1 Candidatus Heimdallarchaeota archaeon
GCAGATGGTTGTATTTGGGAATTTGGAGGTAGAGATGGAGATGGCATCCAAGAGGTTTATTTGGGTGTCAAAGGTATCCTTTATCTTCATTTGAAAACTAATACTATCGGAAGAGATGTTCACAGTGGTTACACACAATTTGTTAACAATGCTGCTTATGAAATGAGTTGGGCTTTATCTGCTTTGAAAGATAGAACTGATAGGATTCTTGTTCCTGGGTTCTATGATAATATTCCCGACCCTTCACCAGAAGATATGAAAATTATAGAAGATTTTAACTTGAAGGAAGATCTATTCAAAGAAAATTTTGGAGTAGATAATTTCCGTCTGAATCTTACAGGATTAGATATGAAAAAGAAATATTTCTTAGAGCCTACATGCAACATTTGTGGTTTATGGAGTGGATATCAAGGACCAAGCGGAAAAACAGTAACTCCAAACGAAGCTTTTGCTAAAGTTGACTTTAGATTAGTTCCTGGACAAGACGCTACTGATCTAGTTGCGAAGATTCGCAAATTCTGGGATGATAATGGTTTTCAACATATTGAAATTACTAGCTGGGATGGTTATCCTGCAGCTCAAACATCTATCAATGATTCTTTTGCCAAACAAGTTGTAGATACAATTAAAGATATTGAGAATCATGAACCAGTCATCTGGCCAATGGTTGGAGGATCGGGGCCAATGTACTTGTTCGAAGGAGTTCCCTGCATATCCATAGGTTGTGGTCATGCAAATGCAAATGCTCATGCTCCTAATGAAAATATCTTCATAGATGATTTTGTTATTGGAATGAAAACGATTGCTAATCTAATTCATCGATTCTAAAAGTGAATCGGTGAAAACTTTTTTATTACTTGTTTTTGATATTTGCTATAATGTGTGATACTGTTGTAGCTGTGGGCAATTCGACAAAAGATGGAAGTGTCATATTAGGGAAAACCTCTAATCGACTTCCAAATGAAGCTCACAATATTGAATACAAATTGGGAAAGAAGCATAAAAGGAACTCCAAAGTGAAATGTACATATATTTCAATACCTCAAGTTGAACATACCTATGACGTTCTTCTTCTAAAGCCCTTTTGGATGTTTGGATGTGAAATGGGGGCCAATGAATTTGGAGTAACAATAGGAAATGAAGCTGTTTGGAGTAAAGAACCAATTCGCGATACTGGTTTGTTAGGTATGGATCTTATGAGGTTAGCTTTAGAACGAGCAAAAACAGCAAAAACAGCTCTTGAAACTATAACCTCACTTTTGGAAAAACATGGTCAAGGTGGTCAATGTTCCTATGGTGTTGAAGGAAGAGACTATCATAATTCTTTCATTATAGCAGATCCGAATGAAGCTTGGGTATTAGAAACAGCTGACAAGTTCTGGATTGCAGAGAAAGTTAAGGATGTCAGAACAATTTCAAACACATTTACAATTGGAGAGGAATATGATTTAATTCATCCTGACCTGATACAACATGCTGTTGAGAAAGGTTATAGTAAATCAAAAAAAGAATTCAATTTTGCAAAAGATTTCATTCCTAAGTTCAGGATTTATCATGTCCTCATGGAATCGAGTCCAAGGTCGCATAAATTCGCTAGAGGTCTGGAGAGACATCAATGCACAACAGCACTTATGTTAAAGAAAAAAGGAAAAATTACACCAAAAGATGTGATGGAAGTATTTAGAAATCATAACATCGCTCCTGAAAAAGAGGATACTTGGTCTTCAGCAAAAGCAACAGCAAAAAGTCCTTGTCATCATGCAATAAATTTCATTATACCAGATCAAACTACAGGATCTCTGGTATCACATATAATGAAGGATATTCAAGTTCATTGGGTGACAGGATCATCAGTGCCTTGTGTTAGCACATTTAAACCAATTTTCTTCCCTAAACCTGGTCTGAACAAGAAATTGAAGACATCTAATGGACTTTATGACCCTGATGGGTTCTGGTGGATTAATGAAAAGTTCCAGAGACTAGTTAACCAAGATTATCAACAGAGACTTAATGTTTTCAAAGATGAAAGGGATTCAATGGAAAAAGAATTAATAAATGAAGCAGAGAAAATTATGGAATCAGTTTCTGAGGAAATATCTGAAGAAGTAATGCAGAAAATGATAGAAGTATCAAACGATGCTTTCTCACAAACTATAAAGAAAGTCAAAGAATGGACTAACAAAATTGAAAAAATGCCAATACAGGTTAAAGCTGGTCTTGTTTACCAACGTTACTGGAACAAGCAAAATAAACAGGCTAAACTGAAATTGTAAATAAAGCGCAGATTCAGAGGTGCCGTTATTTTCATAGCAAATAAAGCTCCAACGGTAAAACCTACATCACTATCTACGCAAAATTAGCTTCTTCTTTCCAAAAATAAACTTTCCCTTGCGATAGATTTAATTTACCTTTAGTAAACATATTTGTGTAATGAAAGACGCAGTTCACCAGTTTTTAGAGAAAGAATATCAAGAAGCGAAGAGAGTTCATCAGCTTCAAGCTCTATTTGAACGTTATAAAATAATGAGTAAGGAGCTCATAGAAGAATTCCAATCAGATTTTGATAACTCTAATAATCTTGTTCTTTCCGCTCTTTACACAGCTGATTATATTATAATGTCTTCTGAAGTAAAGTTTGAACTAGAGGATTCTGTAAGAAGGCAAGAAATTATTGATTTTTGGAAAAAATTATCATTACCTAAGGAAGATTCATGGTATGAGTTAACACATCTTGTAGCATTTTCTTTCAAAGTTGCGTCTATATTGAGAAAGAGATTCTACTATCTTCTTGATCGAGGAGTAGCCAAACACATAGCAGCTGCATTAGTGGCTGATTATTATACCAGACATCTTTTGGTATTTGTAAGAGAAAAAATGCAATACATTCCAATGTGGTGGGCTGCATTCTTGATGGAAACTGCTTTGTGCCAATCTATTTTCTCAAAATCCTTGGAAAAATGGGTGAATCTTCGAGATATTATGGAATCACAACAAACAGGAATTATCTCTCTGATTATTGCCAAACATTTTGCTATTGAAACAGAAGGAGAACCCAAACCAGCCGTTCCAATTCCTTATTTCAAAGAATCTACAATGTTTTATTACTTCAGATGGCAAGA
>DAOVRE010000270.1 GCA_030628305.1 Candidatus Heimdallarchaeota archaeon
AAACAGGAGAGACTTTCTATACAGCTTTTGATTGGATTATTTCTAGAATGACAGGGAGGACACCGTTACGTGAAGATGTAACTCCAAGGAGAGTAATCATTCTTCAAGAGGGAGGTGTGCCTGCATTTGACTATACCTTTGATTCTTCCATTGAGGAGCACGATAGCACATTGCTAGGAGGATTGATTAGTGCGCTAAATATTATGGCTACAACTATCTTTGAAAGCGAATCTGTGATGGATGTTGTAAAATTAGGCGCCATGAAGATGATTATACGAAAAGTAGGTGGATGGAGTATAGTATTATTCGTTGGTAGAGATGATAGTGAGTCTAAAGCGCAATCTCTAGCCGAGGAAATTCTTCAAGCATTTATTGAAGAACGGGATAGAGATCCCACTAAAGAAATGCCAAAACAAGTTAAATATGAAATTTTGCGCAAAATCCCTGAAATCGCGATAGCTTTAGATCAAGAACCAATAAAGGATGATTAAAAGGAGAAAAATAAATGATAAACCCAAATATTTCCAAAGAACCAACTTTGGTGTTCAGTATATTCAAAGATTATGGACCAGAAATATTATTCAATAATTCTGTATTAGATGAAAATACAGCTCTAACACTAGTTATGACAGGTATGACACTCGTTGAAATGAACAAACCCTCAATCGGTAGGTTAGATGGAGGTCAAAGACCAAAAATGCTTGGACCAATACCTGTTCCAGATAATGAAACCTTGAAAGCTATTGCCATCCCTTTTGAAACTGAAATAACCTCATCTACTGATGTGCGAATAGAAGAAGCCGGATACAGATTATGTGTTGCATATTTCCTATTTGAGGGTTCAGCTGTACGAGAAGTATTA
The DNA here is from genome assembly GCA_030628305.1 of Candidatus Heimdallarchaeota archaeon. The sequence goes on from DAOVRE010000270.1 coordinate 863, forward strand.
GATAGCTATGGGCTTATTATACCTTACTTCACTCTAATCGCGAGGAATCTCGGAGTAGAAGCAAATATTAACCCTTCATCTATTAAACAGGTTTTTGTAAAAATGGTTGATATGTTCTCTGGAAAAATCCCTAGAATATATGGTGTTAACCAAGATAATTCTCTGAAAGAAATGATTGGTAAAAGATTAGAATACGCAGATACATACCTTCTTTGTGATTTGCACAAAAATGAGATGTACATACTCTTGTATAATCCTTCAATGGATGTATGGAGAAGAAGAGAGATCTATAAAGTGGCATCCGAGTTAAATTCTAATATGTTCAAGAGTTCCATGAGAATAAAAACAGTTGAAGATGTTAAAGAAATGGTGAGGATTTTAGACATTCTTAACATAGAAATATCTCCTGTATAATGCCTATTCTCGCTTTTCTATTTTATTCCTATTATTTTTTGTTGATTAATATTAGCACGTATTAAAACAATCTTTATTCAGGTATATAGCTCATCATTTTGAGATCGTCTCTTACATACCAACCTATTTTTTTGTAAAACTCGATCACTCCTTCAGTTTCATTTTCTACAAATAGATGAACTTTAACCACTCCTTTTTTTAGAAACCTTTTATGCAACTCCACCATAATTTCCTTCCCATATCCTTTCTTTTGAAACTCAGGATCAATGGCTAAATGATGCACATATCCTCTTCTTCCATCGAATGCACCCATTACAACAGCTATGATATTCCCTTCAACTTTCCCTACAATGAATAATTCAGGGTTATACTCTAGCACTCGTGCAACTTGATTTTTGGTATCAGAAGCTGTCAAAGTGAGACCATTTATCTCCCACAATCTGTGAACATCCTCATACATATCTATAGAAAAATCAGAGATTTCCATAAACTAAATGAGAATTTTTCCTTAAAGAATTTTTTCCTTATCTAAACATTCTAAAAGGTCGAAATTCAGATAACTTGATGATAAACCGCAAAGTTATCTTGTTGTTGAGTGGTGGCTTTGATAGTAGCGTAGCAGGTTATCTACTTCAAGAACAAGATTATCAAATTATTCCTTTACACCTCTCTAATGTTGACTTTGCTGGTGAAGATTCAATAGATAAGAGTAAAGAAATAGCAAGGAATTTTGGGTGGGAAAAAATATATGTAATTGATATTGCTGATACTCTCCAAGCCTTTGTTGATAAGTGTAAACACTCTTACTATTTCGTACTGATGAAACGTTTTATGTTGAGATTAGCTGGAGAAATCGTTAAGATAGAAAATGCTGACTATATTGGGACTGGTGAGAGTCTTGGTCAAGTTTCAAGTCAAACTTTAGCAAACATCTCTGTTATTGAGCAAGCTGCGGAATACAGAGTTTTGAAACCATTGATTACGTTTGATAAAGAGAAAATTATCGATTATACTCGTTCATTGAAAATCTTTGATATTTCAGCTGGACCGGAAATATGTGATTTGTTAGGACCAAAGCACCCAGTTACAAATGCTGTACTAGAAAATACAATAAAGGAAGAAGGCAAATTGAATATTCCTAGAATGATTGAAAATTCTATGCAAAGCCTTCAAATGTTATCAAGCTGATCTTATTCTAACCTTACTAAAGATTCAAGTATTGTTTCTGCTATTTCTATGTAATTTTTCGATGCTAAGAATTGCAATCTATCCAATTGTACTTTTTCTGCTGCAAGAGCCATACCAAATGCTATAGACATTTCAAGATCATCTGTTTCAACTAGTTTCGATAAAATGCCTGATACAAGTACATCACCAGCTCCCGTAGGGTCTCTCTCTATTCTAGATGGTGCAGATAATCTGTAGTATCGTTCGTTGTTTGAAAAAAGCAACCCTTCTTTTCCAAGTGTTACTATTTGAGTATTGTGAGAGGGTAATCCTTCCATGATATCAATATATGATCTCTTCTGAGTATAATGTTGTGCTTCGTTCAAAGAATATTTCACAAAGCTTGTATTTTTAGTTAATTCAGATAATAATTGTGGATTGTATAGAAGAATTATTTTGTTGTTTGTGTCTAATCC
>DAOVRE010000016.1 GCA_030628305.1 Candidatus Heimdallarchaeota archaeon
AAAGAGTGGCAAAATCGCCTATTGTGTGAAGTAAATGACTTTTCAGTGAGAATAGCAGTGATTAAAGGTGATTTCTATTGGCATACTCACCATGATGATGATGAATTTTTCTATGTAGTTGATGGAACTCTATTCATAGATACAGCTGATGAAGTAATTGAACTTGGATCTAATCAAGCTTATCTAGTTCCCAAAGGGGTAAAACACCGAACTCGAGCTCCTACCGGGACTTCAGTTCTAGTATTTGAAAAAAGCTCCACTGTACTTGCAGGTGATTAGTCTCACTTCCTCAAAAATACAATTGTTCGGGAAGTATTAATAAATGAGGCTTACTCATTAATATTATGGGTGGTTCCGATACTCCTCCTAAATTCCGTAGAAATAAGCAAGAGAAGATTGATCTTATTGTTAGAACTTTTCTCAAACTTGTTGAAGAATTAGGTTACTCCAATGTGAGTACAAACATGGTCGCTAGCAAAGCAGACATTAGTATTGGAACTATCTATAGGTATTTCCCAGAAGGCAAAGCAGCTATTTTGAAAGAAGGATTTAACGATACAATCGGTGAGTTTATGGAACTTGCTGATATCCTTAAGATAATTGCCGAGAATGATTATGACCTTATAAAAAAATTTGTAAGTAAATATCTTAAGGGTCATCAAGATTATCTACATCTCCATGAAGCGTATGAGCAAGCATCATTATCAAATAAAGAGATTTTTCACAGTTTTCAAGATAATATCAAGGAATATGCTCAAAAATACATCAATCTAATAAAAGAAAAAGATTCAAGTTTGAAGCATATTTCAACTGAAAAAATTGTTGCTGCCATTGTCCTAATAATTAATGTAATAGAATCTTTGATTCACCATCATCTGTTTCATGAACCGCTTTTTGAAAACGATGAAGACTTAATCATCTATCTAACAAAATTATTTCAGTTTACCCTTACTATGTACGTTAAATGAATTTTGTAATTTGTTTCCTTTCATCTTTATCCTATATGTACTATTGCCGCTATTTCCCCTCTTTAACCTGATTCTTAACTGAAACTTCTCTCTTCTCCCTTGGTGATAATTTCAAAACATTTAAATAACTGAGCATTACTCATTAATATATGAGCGCTGCTCATTAACAATATCCCTTGTATAAAAATCAGTAATAAGGAGCAAAAAAAGTGACAAACAATCAAGAAACTAAAGCAGATTTCAAATTTATTAAACTTGCAATTCAGAAATTCAAATCAAATATAGATTACTTCTATCTAATAGCTGGGGTGGTATTTTATGGTTTAATCGCATTTCGATGGCATATGCCTTTAGCAGCATGGATCGCACCTATTTTTCTCATAAAATTCTTTAGAAACCAAGAGAAAATTAAAACCACACTCATCGCTCTTCCTTTATTGGGCATCTCTTCATTCTTAAAGATGAGAGGTGGTTGGGATATCTCTGTCGTTTTTCAAATAGCAGTGTGTATTTTCTTGCCGTTAGTGATAATGCTTCCTCTCTATCTAGATCGATATCTCTATAGGAAATATAATTCAGGATGGATAACACTGGCTTATCCAGCTTTGGTGATAGCAATAGAATTTCTTTTGGGATTAACCCTCCTAGGTACAGCATTTTCAGTTGGTGTAACTCAAATAGAACACACTGCAATAATTCAAGTTTCTGCGCTTACTGGTGCTTGGGGTGTGTCCTTTCTGATAGCTTGGACAGCTGTAAACATTAATCAGATTTGGGATCCAAGTTTTAATTTGAAGAAACCTCCAAAGTCTGTTAAGATATTTGCTATAATTTTCCTTGTAAACATTCTTTTTGGGGCTTCTAGACTTGCGATTACTCCCCCCAATTCTTCAACTGTACGTATAGGGTCAATTTCTGTTGAGCATCATGGAGATTACTGGGGTGAAATTATAGATAACAATACTCCCCCTGAAAGTGTTGCTACCTATTCGCAAGAATTTCAAGAAATTGAAGATGAATTGTTTTTGCAGTCAGAAAGAGCAGTGGCTGCTGGATCAAAAATAATTTTCTGGTCAGAAGGAAATTGCGTTTATTTTGAAGATCAAGAAGAGGATTTTCTCAATCGATCAGCTGAGTTTGCACTTGCCAACGAGGTTTATTTCCTTCCTGGTGTTCTTAAACTAAATTATAATTCTACCCTAGGAAATAACAAAGCTATAATGTTTGGTCCTGATGGAATGATTAAATTTGAATATGAGAAAACATACTCTTGGTATGAATCCGAATCTGATGGAATTATAGCTCATGTTGATACTCCTTATGGTAGAATCGCAAGTACGATATGTTTTGACAATGACTTCCCTATATTCATTAGGCAAGCTGGAAAAGCCAATGTAGATATTTTATTAGTTCCTTCCTTTGATACTGAGGTAATAAAGAAATACCATGGACAAACTACTTTATTCCGCGCAATCGAAAATGGTATGTCCGTGATACGCCAATCGAATAAAGGCTGTTCTTATGCTGTTGACTACCTTGGAAATATCATCGCGTATCAAGATTACTTCATGACAGAAGATCGATTAATGATTTCAGATATCCCTACCCAAGGATCCAAAACGCTTTATCCAATTCTAGGCGATTGGTTAGTTTATATCAGTTTCTTATTCCTAATTCTTTTTGCGGTAGAAGGAGTATATTATCAGTTTAAGAAGAAATCTCTATTTTTCTTAAAACGACGCTAAAGCACTGTACTCGGATGTTCATTTAGCTATAAATATAAAGGGGTTTTCACAACATAATAATAAAATTATAATTTGGTAGATTCGAATGGTGTTTATCTTTGACTTCATGCCTATGATAATTTCAATCTCTCAGCTTTTATTTGGTGCTGGGCTTTTTATTTGGCTCTTTTTAGTATACAGAAAAAATAAGTATCAGACAGTAAAATATCTGTTGATTGCTACTACAATTCTTCTAACAGCACAATTTATAACAGCTGTTTTCACGAGTTCTTTTAGAATAGGTGATTTAAATCCTGATGCTGTACCTACAATCATGTGGGCCTTGTTATCTGTTTCTGAGCTTATAGCAACTTTTTGCTTATTATTGTTTTTTGAAGCTTTTATGTCTGAAAGAGTTCTGACAAAAAGAAATAATCTGGTATTAATGATTATCACATCAGTGTCAACTGGAATTATTGGTTTTGGAGTGGTTGTTACGCGTATTTTCTCTGAATTATCCATAGGACTTGATAATTTAGATGAAGTGTTCATTCTACTAGATGCTAGTGAATATATCGTAACTGGTATGTTTACTTTTTTCCTCACTATGGGTGGTATAATTTCAGTTGTTATGGGAATACTGCTCTTCAAGAACTTAATGAAACTGAGAAAAAAAACACGCGACCAAGAAATTAGCAAATCGATCACTAAGATGTCTATTGTTGTATTGTTATTAACAATAGCTCCAATTCTTCTCTCTAGCGCGGTTCAGACACACATAAGCGGACAAATTGGTGTTTTGATAATCTTGGTGTGTATTGGTGTATTCTTCATATTTTATATGAGAGGTGGTATGTTCAACATACAGTCACAAAGCCTTCGGAGATTACTTATCATTAATCAAGGTGGTATCCCGGTTTATAGTTATGTTTTTCAGCATTTTGATAAACCAAAGAAAGAAGAAACTACTGTAGAAATGGCAGATGAAGATCAAGAACTACTCTTTTCTGGAGCACTTAAAGCTATATCTATTCTTCTTGAAGAATTCACTGGTACCAATCATACAATTGAAGAAATATTCTTTGGTAATTTATTGATGATGATAAAACAATGCAGAGATCTTTCTATAGTATTAGTCGCAGACGAGTCTTCTATATTCTTCAGAGAAGCTTTGGAATCTTTCAGCAAGCAATTACATAAAACAATCCCTGACATTAATCAGATATTCAATTTCACAAAAGAACAAACCACAAAGGCGTCTCTATTACTAGAACATCAATTTGGTGTAGGCGGAAAGACAGATATGCATTGGTTGAAAAGATTTAAACCAGCTGGTACAGCTGCAACAAATCTTTGATCAAATTTTCTTTCTTACTACATAACTTATGTAACCATTGTTAAGAACCAAATCAGGAAGCTTAAAACTGAATTTTCTGGTTTCCTTATATAATACTTCGTGGTTTTCAAAGTATTTATCTGCTTCATCTTCTTTATGACAGGAATGTAGTACTTCCTCGCCTTCAATACTCATCCAGAACTCACCAGGTTTTCTCTCTTCTCCATATACTGATGTTTCCCCATCTTGCCATATGAAATTAACATAAAGTAATCCATCCTTTTTTAATACTCTTAGCATCTCTTCAATTGCTTTTTCCATATCTACTTTGTTTATATGAAAAACAGTATTATAAGAAAAAACACATCCAAAAGATTCATTGTCAAATGGTATCTTTCGCATATCTGCTTTAACTATGTTTAAATTCAAATTGTTCGAACTAGCAAATTCTTCTGCAATTACGATTCTAGACTCATCGATATCTATTCCAGTTGTTTTGTATCCTCGAATACTAAAGAGAGCTAATGGTGGTCTTCTACCTCCTGCCCCACAATCTAATACGGTTTTTTCAACTGGGTATGTTTCGATAATTCGTAAGAATCTTGCTATTTCTGGAGGAAAATTTACTGTAATCATTGATTTATTGCTTTCAAAAGCACTGATAAATCTATCCTACATATTTTAATTATAGAATGTATGAGGTTTAACTAATTAGGCCATTCAATTTTGAAGACAAATTTCTTTGCAACAGCGCGATAAAATTTCATCATAATACTATATTCACTCAATTGCTCTTTAGAAATGAGAATTATTTCATGTTGTAGAAGATCGTCAAGATGACGCTTTATTGTGCCTGGATTCATACCTGTAGCATGTTTTAAATCAATTATTGTCATCTCTTTCTTAATTAGCATTTTGAGAATTTGTCCTTTTTTTTCGTGGAAAACTATAGGTACAGCATAAGGATCTGTGAGAATAATTTCCTCCTTTGGTTGAAGTTTTTCTTCTTTTCGTTTATCCTTCTGCGACACTTTTTTCACCACTCTAAACTGAACCTGCAATAATTTTATCTTCATTATCTACTTTTGATGGATTTTCTTGTTTTGTAAGAGGTTTAAATCTTTCAAATTCAACACTGTTGTATATTCTAGTTGCAATTAATGCCATCATTGGAAATCCTATAAATAATTTATATACTTGAAGAATGATTGCAATACCTCTGATTACTTCAATCCATACAGTTCCTTCTAAAACAGGATATGTTAATTGTAAAACTCCAGACATAATTAATGATGGTGCTATAAAAATCAAAAAGTAGATTCCCCATGTTTTCACTAAACGTTTCCATTCTTTCTTTACAATTCTAAAAGATTCTTTGAAACTATTTTTCAGATTGCCTTGAGCAGTAACGCTAGGGAGAGTATTACTGAACACTATTAAAACCACGAAGATTATTAGATATCTTATAACTTCAAAAACTATTACTAGATTACCCATAGATGGCCAAGGAGTCGTTTGGTCTCTTATGTGCATAATGTGATCTGGTATGAAGAAACTAAATCCTGTTACAAAAGTTAAAAGGATATATTTCCACCAATGTTCCTTGAAATAGCTAAAAGCTTTCTTGAATTCTGTAAACATATCTCCAGAAGTGAAAATATCATAAGCTAAACCAAATTGACAGTATAGGAAACCGACCATTACTAAATAAGCCAAAATCGGAATAATAAGCCAAACTCTTAGTGTTATGTCGGGATCTTCTGCTTTGTTAGGTATAAGATCTGTAAGATCTAATTCGGGAGAAAGAACAAAAATCAGAACGAGTATCCCTATCATTATCGAAATAACTACAATGAAAGCAATAAAAGCAAAGAGTTCTGTTGCAAGAAATGATTTATAATTTGCTTTAAGAAACTGCCAACTTAATTTGAAATCAGTTTTCGTTTCAGAAACTTTTGGGGATTCAGCTTCACTCATGTTAATCAACAGCGTTCTTTGTTATTTATTTCTTTCTAGTTGGTAAATGAAGAAAGAAAGGGAGTTGTGATATCCCCTTCTTAATTTCAATCTACTTTTGTTGTCTTCTTCTGAATAAGAAATATGCTGCTACAAGGAGTATTGCTGAATAAATCAACATACCTATTATTGCTCCACCTGCGCTTGGGGTTATCCATTGCATGACTGTGGGTGCATCTCCTCCAGGATGAGGTCCTCCCAGAAACCCTTCAACAAATCTACTATCAACTGGCGGCATTGCAAAGCTTTGTGTTATAATGTTAGAGTAGTAAGTTAGAATAAATAATGGTTCTATTTCTACTCCAGTTATAGTTAAGATTGTACTTCCAAGAGTAAATACAAGAAGTACCATAACTAGACTTACAACTATTACAGTTGATGTTTTCTTCATAAAGCTACTAAAGAAGATAACCAATGAGAGAACTAAAAAGGTATAGAGCAATGCCCAGCCTAATGAAGCCCAAGTTTCAACAGGTAGATTTGTGTATTTGAATGCAGCAGCTATCACAACAAGTATGTAATAGAATATAACAGCTAAAGCAGATAGTAAGTATCTAGCAATCAATCGCCCTACAAAAAGGCGTCCTTTAGTAATTTTTGGAAATAATAGATTACCTGTTTGTTTATCATAATCTAAAGCAATTATATTACCTCCAAACATTGATGCAATTATTAGAATAAAGAAACTAATCATTCCCAGATAAGAAGTGATATAGTCTGTTGCTGTTTCTGGACTCTCTCCTAACCTACTTTCTGTAATAATATTGATTATTAGCGAAAGTGCGAAGATGAAACAAGCTACAAACAGAGAAATAATCATATTCTTTACATTTCGTCTAAGCTCAAATCTAGTTGTCGCACCTACTTGATCTAAACTTCTCATTAGTCCAACAGGTTTCCTTTCAAACCTTGACTCTAAATTTCCTTCTTGTGTTATTGACATTTCAATCACTCCATTATTCCCGCTGATTCTTTAGCCTGTATCTCAGCAACAGGGTTTCGATTTGTGACCATTCCAGCCAACAATCTGATATACAACTCTTCTAGACTGCTTGTTCTAGGAACCGAGAAATCTACAACATCGATTTTATTTAGTGCTAACTCTTTTAAAATACGGCTTTGATTCTCCAAATTACCATTAAATCTTGCTTCAAAAATTTGTGTATCAGAATTATAAGAAACAATCTTTGAAACACTCTTCATTCCAGCATGTGGTTTAATAATTGATTCTAGTTTATCTCTCATCACAGTAATATCTGTTGGTAAAGTAAGTAGTTGAATACGTAAGAGACTATCTTGACTTTCAGCTTCTAGGTTCCTAATTGTGTCAAAAGCTACTAATTGACCTAAGTTGATAATTGCAATTCGATCAGCAATCTCACTCACTTCATAGAGTAGATGACTACTTAGGAAAATTGTTTTCCCCTCATTTTTTAATCTCAAGAGTAATTCTCGAATCTCTTTTCTTGCTTTTGGGTCCAAACCTGTTTGAGGTTCGTCTAACACCAGTATGTCTGGATCATGGACGAGGGCTGAAACAATCCCTAGTTTCTGTCTCATTCCTTTGGAAAAAGTTCCTACTTTTTTATCAATCCATCCTTCTAATCCTATCATATTAATTACATCTTCAACTCTTGAACGTATCTTATGTTTAGGATACCCTTTCAATTTAGCAAAATAGGATAGAATTTGTCTTGGAGTCATGTGATCATAAAAAGCAGGATTTTCTATTAGAAAACCTAAATAATCTAATAAGGAATCTTTACTCTTATTAGTTAATAACTCTAAGTTACCATTGTCTTTAATCCAAACTTCTCCCGTTGATGGTAATAATAACCTCGAAATCATTTTCATAGTGGTAGTTTTACCAGCCCCATTTGGACCCAGCAAACCTATGATCTCGCCTTTCTTAACATCTAAGGAAAAATTGGATACTGCATAGAAATTACCAAATTTCTTTGATAAATTCCGTAAACTTATAACAATATCTGAATTTTCATCTGTCATGAATATCACTTTTACTTTGTAATTTTAACATTCTGTACCCCTTGAATCAAGAAACATATTTAAACATTTGCAAATTACGCAAACGTTTGCAATTTAATAACTTACTGCGCGAATTATTCACCATTAAAGTTCTTATAGAAAGAAAATCGAATGCGTTTTGCGTTCTTACATATTATACAGAAATTCTCCAACCTCATATTATTTTCAGGTCATTAAACTCTTTTTGATCATGCACACTGTTCCAAACATGTTAGATTTGTATCCATTATTTCCTTAATGAAATATCCAAGACTTGAAAATTTAAAGGGTTTCGTAATGTATTTTGCTATTCCTTTTTCATATGCATTGATTTCAGATTGATGTGCTGAAGAAATAAAGAGAATTTTTATTTTAGTAATCCAATTTAAGTCGTTTAAATCTTCAAGTAATTCTAGACCATTTTTCACTGGCATGTGATAGTCTACTATCAAAATATCTGGTTTTCTCCCTTCAAAGTTAAAGTATAAATCTATTAATGCCTCTTCCCCGTCAAATGATTGTCCAACAATTCTATGGCCCATTCTTGTTAAGAACATTTTATACAATTCTTGAATGTTTTTGTCATCTTCTACAATGTATATATCTGCCATAATTATTTTTCCTCTTCACTACTTACTTTTCTAAATTGCTTCTTTGCTATGCTTTCTTGGATACCTTTGACAACCCCTTTAAACATCCATTCTTCATCCTCCCTCCATTTTTGATCTTTAATACTATAATTGTGAACATAAAATCTATATTTCATTGCATTATAACCGAAACTATCACTCATATAGAACGATAAATTCTCATAATTACTTCTCATCCAATATGACATTCTTATTTGATAATATGGTGGTAACGATAATGTGATGAAAAGATCTTGACCTAAATCTTCCATGTAAATACTAAATGGTGGTCTAAACTCACTTAGCAATCTGAATAGTCTTGATTTTTCTTCTTCCTTGATATTACTGATAATATACGAGAATCTTATGAACATTTCAAAATATTTTCTATTTACTCCCCACCAATAATCTTCAATGAAATTATCTGTAATGAAATGGTATTTCTTTTTAAAGTCTATATAAATTGCATTTTCTGTACGATCTTCTGCAAAAAACTCCTCTATATACGGTCTAAAACCTTCAGGAAGACCATCAAAGTTTTCCTCTTCTTTTGGTAGCGTTAGATACTCTTTATACTTTTGAGAAAGCTGACTCATAGGTGTTCTCATATTGATTGTTATGTCTCGTAGTATAAGCAGATGAATTGGATGAAACTTATTCATAGAAAATTCTGACGATTCATTAACTTTCTTTTTAGGTTTACAATTAACATTTTTAGAAAAATATTCCTCTATATCAAATTCAGCCATATCTGTAACATTATTGTGAAATGGTTGAGGATAATATGCTCGCTTCCCCACTGATTTATAAATCTTATAATGTGAGCAGAACTCCCTCCCTAGCATGAATTCTAGAAACGACTCCAAATGCTTTTTCGTTCCCTTTGGGATATCAAAAACTGTATATAACCCATACATATGACCAAAGAGTCTGTTTCTAGAGTTTGTATATGGATGAATGTCACATGAAAGTTCAAGGAATGAAATTTGTTCAACTGTTGTTGTTTTGAAGATCACTACATATCTCTCCAATCCCATTTTCTCAGGATTGAGTGTAGAATACACCTCTCTGATTTTATCCGCATCCTTAAGATATTCAACTTTTCTTATCATCGTTTGAGTTGATATCCCAAGTTTTCTTGCATGATCACTAAAGGAATCTAACGGATAATTTTCGAGAATTCGAAGTATATCCCGTATCTCTTTAGTAAACCCTCTCATATTGCTCATCCAAATCGTTTTTTTATTTAACTAAGTATTTGATAAACGTTTATGGTCCTGGATCAACTCCTCCTCCTATCGGATAATCTGGGTCTCCTCCTGGTGGATCGAAAATTATTATGTCAAAGTAAAATCCGCTTTGCACTTCAGTGTAAATGTAGAACCAAGCGTATAGAACGTACCACCCGCTCTCGAATGCAACATTGATGAAATAGAACTTGTACAATATTTCATCTTCAGTTCTTACGTGATTATCTCTATATATTGAATGAAGAATTTCTCCATCAAATTTCAAAGTTGCTTTAAAAATCAAATTCTTTGTGCCTTCAAACATGGTGACAAGAATTTCGGCATATACATCATCCTCTTTCCCATCATCATCAAGATCACAATATTCCGCATGTTCAATATTTATTCCATATGTGCTTGCATCTACACCAATACTGGGTACAAGCAAAACACCCATCATCAAAATAAAGAACAATTTCAATACTTTCTTAGATCTCATGAGTATCAGTAGACTATGTGTTCCATAATATATAAATCTGTGGAATGTATGGTCGCTATTGTTATTTTCTCTGTTTTTGATTGAAATAATAAATCTTATACTGATCTTTAATCAAAGAAGAAAATGTTATTCGATAAAGACTAATTTCCTAGTTTCATATACTCTAAATTCGGTTTCCAAAGTATCTAAACTATAAATAGAGGTTAGATTTTTTGTGAAAAATTCTTGTACTATTCAAAAATCTTCATCAAGACTCGTTTCAAATACTTGTTAGAAAAAGTAATGCAAAATAATTAGCAGTGATGCAATAAGTATAAGATTTAAAAAATTTCACTGTTTCCAAGTGAATGTGGAATGCTAAAAATTTTTGATTGGGAAACATAGATAAACATCAATTATAATTGAAGAAATAGAAGAGTGGTTACATGATTAAATTTGTTAGACTAAACATATCAAAACACTTGCCAATATTGTTAGAACTAAATACAGCATATTTCGAATGGATAACGGAAGAAGGTGAGAAATATATGAATCTCTCTTTTGAATCAATCATTGGTTCTCCACACAGCTATGCTGCAATGATCTTAGATGAGTTAGAAATTTACCAACCTCCTGGCGGCGTTTTTTACCTTTTAAAAGAAAATGATGACTTCATAGGAATGTGTGCTTTGAAGAAGATATATAGGGATACTGGTGAAGTAAAAAGGATGTATATTAAACCTGAATATCAGGGAAAAGGGTACGGGAAAAAAATGATGGAAAAACTTATCAAAAAAAGTCAAAATCTTGGTTATAAAGCCTTAAGACTTGACACGGGACCTTTTATGAAGGCTGCTCAGAAACTTTATCAAACCTATGGATTTGAAGAAATAGATGAATATCCAGAATCTGAGGTGCCTAAGGAATTAAGGCATGATTGGACTTTTATGGAAAAGAAACTTTAGAGAAGATTACCCTTTTTTGTTTATTCGAATTTCTCTTTCATTACTTTAACAAATTCCATCTGAGTAAAATATCAATTGCAGTTATAGTCAAAGCCTTGGTGATTTTCAAATTATGCTTATGTCCGTACTTACTATTTGCTGCTTTTGTGAAATCAATGAATGTCCATTGATCTCCACTTTACTTATACCCATATAGGGGTGAATTGTAAGAACAACATGACTCACATTTCCTATATCACTAGACACTAAGCCTTTTCCCTGTTGCACTTCAGTATGAGTTCATCTCTTATTTTATTCATGTTTTTGAAAAGTAAAAGGGTAGGTATATAAGGACGCAAAATGATTGAAAAATATGGCTGAAGAAGCTGTTGAAGCAAAGAATCAGGGCGTTAATAAATCACTCAAAGAGATTGTAGTGGACACTAAAAACTTAGAGAAAATCTATGATGGAAAAGTACATGCAGTTCGAGGTGTGAATTTTGAGTTATTTGATGGAGAAGTTCTTGGTTTTCTAGGTCCAAATGGAGCTGGAAAGACTACTACTATTTCCATTTTACTTGGAATAATTCAAAAAACCAAAGGTGATTTTTCAATTTATGGTAAGGGTATTAATGATTTCAAAACAATCCGTGAATTAATTGGTTACACACCTCAAGAATTGGTTTTTTATAACTTTTTAACTGTTCAGGAGAATGCTGAACTTTTTGCAGATTGTTATCAGATACAAAATAAGAAAGCTAGAATAAATGAACTCTTTGACCTTTTTCAACTGACAGAACTCAAGAAAAGAAGAGCAGAAAAATTGAGTGGTGGTCAGAAAAGAAGATTAAATCTAGTTTTGGGGATGTTACATTCTCCAAAAATATTGTTTCTAGATGAACCAAGTGCAGGCATGGATCCGCAAAGTCGTCATATTCTTTGGGAAAATATTGAAAGATTGTCTAAAAAGGAAGGAATTTCTATAATGCTAACAACCCATTTAATGGAAGTCGCTGACCGACTTTGTGACCGTATCTTGATTATAGATTATGGAAAAATCATAGCTCAAGGAACTCCTGATGAATTGAAAGCCACATATGGTGCTGAAGAATTAATAGAACTTATTATGGATGAAAGTTTAGATTCCAAAATCAATGATTCATTTATTACAGATCTACGAAAAGAGTTTTCGAAGATTACATTCCATGACAATAAAATTAAGATTTTCACAAAAAATGGTGCATCTCTTATACCTGATGTAATTGAACTTGCTGTGAAATTGGATGTTACTGATTATATTAAAAGCTTACAACTTCGTGGAAGTACATTAGAAGATGTATTCATTGGTCTTAC
>DAOVRE010000064.1 GCA_030628305.1 Candidatus Heimdallarchaeota archaeon
GTGCAGCTGGTAGTGGTGAGTTTTTTATCCAACAAATTGATAGGCTAAATATTTCTCTTTCTGAAGCGATTTCTTTGGCCAAAAAAGGAAATAAAATAGAAATAGCTTCTCGATGTTCTGTGCATTGTAAATCGGACATTACTCATAAATTGAATCGAGGAGAAACTTCCGTTGAAGATGTTCTTACATCTGTTCTAGCAAGTATGGCAAATAAAATCAAAGGATTGATATTCCAATCCAGAGTTGATGTAAAACGTGTATTACTCATAGGTGGAGTTGCACTTAATGATGCTTTTGTGAGTATTCTAAGAGAAGATTTAGAAGATGTAGAAGTCGTTGTTAAAGATGTTAGCTCAGTTTTTGAAGCTTATGGGTCTGCGCTTTTAGAGAAAGATTCCCCTAAACAAAAAGA
This sequence comes from Candidatus Heimdallarchaeota archaeon, assembly GCA_030628305.1. The sequence goes on from DAOVRE010000064.1 coordinate 413, forward strand.
ACTGAAATTAAAAATAAGCAAGAGTTTTTCCACTTTACCTTCTTTGGAGAAATTTAGCGAACAAGTGACAATAATTCCTTCAGTTGAACACAAAAAGGATTTTAACCCAAATACTTCCTTCATTTTAGGTGTTGATGTAGGTTCAACTACCACAAAAGCTGTACTATTAGATCCAGAGGATATGGCTATTGTCGCCTCACATTATGGTAGGACAAGTGGTAATCCAGTAGAAGCTACAAGAAAATGTATCCAGGAAGTTATTTCACAGGTTGGTAATCAAAAGATAAAATTACTTGGTGTTACAGGTTCTGGAAGACAACTTGTCGGTGCCTATCTTGGTACATCAGCTGTCTATAATGAAATATCTGCACATTCAGAAGGTGCTGTTTACTATGACGAAGATGTTGATACCATCTTTGAAATTGGAGGTCAAGATTCAAAATACACGTTTATCCAAAATGGTGTCCCCGTAGATTATGCTATGAATGCAAGTTGTTCAGCAGGGACAGGATCTTTTTTGGAAGAAAGTGCTAAAGGAGACCTAGGAGTTACAGTCTATGATATCTCTGATATAGCTATGAAAGCAAGTAATCCTGTGAGATTCCAAGCTGATTGTGCAGCTTTCATTAATACTGATGTTCGAACAGCTATGCAAGAAAATTATGGTCGGGATAATATCATCGGAGGTTTGGTATTTTCTATAGCTATAAATTATTTGAACAAAGTAAAAGGAACTAGAGCAGTTGGAAAGAAAATATTTTTCCAAGGTGGTGTTGCTAAAAATAATGCTGTAGGTTATGCTTTTGCTCAATCTACAGGTAAGGAAATTATTATACCACCAAATCCTGAGCTTATAGGTGCTTTCGGTATTGCTTTAATTGCAAATAAAAAATACATTGACCATGAAATCGAAGGAATGTCTGATAAAACAGATCTTCAGTCCTTAATCAGTGAAGAGCTAAAGCAATTGAGTAGTTTTACTTGTAAAGCATGCAAAAATTACTGCCAAATTGAGAGATATGAAGTAGGGGGTCGTAAGTTTCCTTTTGGTGGAAGCTGTTCAAGATATGAACATCAGTGGAGAGGATTAGAAAAAACAGATGAAAAAGAAAATCTTATTGATCTTCGAAATGATTTGATTTTTGAAAATAATCTTAAAAAGAAAACAAGAATTAAAGGTTCCAAAGGTGAAATTGGAATAACTAGAGCCTTACTTACTCACACACTTTACCCTCTTTTCTCCACATTTTTTGAAGAAATGGGTTTTGAAGTCATACTATCTGATATAGATGAAGATAAAGAAGTTCTTACAAATGCTCCATTCTGTTACCCAATACAAGTACTCCATGGAGCAGTAAACGATCTGGTGAAGAGAAAAATACAACATATATTTTTACCACAGGTTAATTCATTGGAGAAGGGAGAAGAGTGGTTTGATGCCACTTTCTGCCCAGTGACTCAGGCAAGTCCATATTTCATAGCCACTGCATTCAGAGAAACTAAATTTCTTAGCCCACTGCTTAACTTTGTAGAAGGTTATGAAAAGGATGAAGCCTTAGTGAAGTTGGCTATAAAGGAATTAAAAATACCTAAGAAAATAGCTGTTGTTGCTTACGAAAAAGCAGTTAAGAAACAAACAGAAGTAGAAAAACAATTTCTAGAATGGGGAAGAGAAACAATAAAACGATTGAAGGAAAATAATGAAATAGGCATTTTGTTACTTGGAAGAAGCTATAATGCTTTCCCCCCTGAGACTTCGCAATTGATTCCTAAGAAATTGGCAAGTATGGGTGTAACTGTCATTCCTTTTGATTTTCTCGAAAAAGAAAAAGTAAATGATATCCCTTGGTATTTCTCAAATTACGTGAAAATAGCTATAAATCTAGCTAAGGAAAATGATAATTTATTCTTGCTTTACATTAACAGTTATAGTTGTACAATCGATGCATTTGTGCAAAATTTCGTTCGTTCTGAGATGCGTTCAAAACCCTTCTTGATTTTAGAACTTGATTCTCATACAGCTGATGCAGGAACACAAACTCGACTTGAAGCATTTCTTGAGATAATTACAAATTCCCAAAAAAGTCAAAAAAGAGAAGAAGAAAAACCATTCCAAGTAACTAAAGTAAAGAAGAGAGATGGGAAAATTATTGTTATAACTTCAGATAACAAAAGAGTTGATATAAAGGATCCAAGAGTAAAATTATACTTCCCAAGTTTTTCTGACTTTCATATTCCTGTAATTGCAAAATTGATGAACCTATATGGTTTTCATGCTGCGGATCCTGAACCACTAAAACTAGATTATGCAGTTAGAGGATTGAGACATACTACTGGAAAAGAATGTGTCCCACTGCCTATAGTTATAGGACACATGTTAGAAACAGTTGAAAAAAGAAAACCAGGTGAATTAACCGGTTTTTATATGATTAGAGGTGGAGCTCCTTGTGCAGTTTATAGTTACTACCATTATCTTGAACAATTCATTAAGCAAAACAAATTGGAGAACGTTTTTATCTTTAGATTTGACCAACTAACAGGTTTTTTGGGAACTCCTTTCATGCAGATCGCTCGATTCGGACCAAAAGTTACACTCCTAGGAGATCTTGTAGCTGAAGTTGATAGTGCTCTAGAAGTTGTAGGTGAAAATGGTAGTCAAGAACTATTGTTGAAATATTGGAATCAATTCCTGGATGAGACTACAAGTCTAAATAATTTCAACAAGAATTACAGACGTTTAATTAAAAACATTGAAAAAATACCTAGAAAAGACTCTCCGAAGGATCATCCAAAAGTTCTCGTAAGTGGTGACTTCTTTGTCCGTTTTAGTCCTTTCTTTCTTAAAGAACTCAAAGAAATATATTCTCAACATGGTATTATAGTTAAATCAACTGATTTGTTTGAACTTCTACTATACGGTAATTATCATCTCGCAGATACTACTTCACGAAGAATGAATGCTGATGCATTTAAGTTTACAACTTACATCAAGGCTTTTGCAACAATTTGGAAACACAATTCCCGATTATTTATTATCAGTAAACTTGGTCCTATTCTTTTACAATGGCTAGAGAGAATACACAGAAGGAAATTTAGTAAAACAGGTCTTCTTTATGCTGGACCTAACGATTTACGTGAAATATATAAACAATCAAAACCTTATATCTCCTCAACTATTTTCTGCGAAGCAATCCCCACCATTGGTAAAGGATTGGAAACATTAGATAATTCTGTCTTTGATTCATTAGTTTTGACTGGTCCTTTAAACTGTTTACCTTACAAAATATCTCAAGCAATTCTCAAGCCCATCTATTTGGAAAATCATACGCCTTTTTTGGTTTTTGATGTTGATATATCAGCTATTTCACCCAATACTAGAAGATTAATTAACGCAAATATCGAACAAATAAAGAGAAGACGGAAGTAGAGAGTTTTGATACATTCTGAAAATAAAAATACTAACAAGGTTTTACGAACAGATATTAAGGAAGACCTTAACAATGTCCAGATTTGAATTGCTTTATGAATTCAGCTCAAGGTATTTGTTAATTGTACTAATTAAACTATTCTTCTTAAAGGGTTTACTTAAAACCTCTTTTGCACCAACATTTAGAATTTCTGAAGCTCGTGAAGAATAAGCGGTTATAGTAATTACTTTAGCGTTTGGATCTTTTTTCATTATCTTTTCTGTAGCAGCTATCCCATCCATAACTGGCATTGAAATATCCATTAATACAAGATCTGGTCTATTCTTAAGATATAGGTCGACAGCAATTTCTCCATTTTCTGCTTCTATTACATTAAACTCTCCTAGTATGAGTTTCAAAATTAATCGGAAATCTTCATTGTCATCAACAACAAGAATAGTATTCATACTAATTTCACTTTTTTCTGATTTAACTAGTAATTGTCAATTAAATAGTTTGCGTAAAGAGTTATCAGTTTGAATATCAACAGTCTAGGTATCAGTTCACAATGGCAGCTAAAAGATTTCTGATTCTGTCTACAAGAATAGCAAAATTCATTATGTTTTGTTCAATTTGGGTATATGCATCCATTGCTATTGGAAATGTACTAGTAAAAATGCATTTTTTAGTTTTTAACCTAAATATTCGTGTATCTTGGCAATAAGAGCTGCTCTTCTGACTGGTTTGATAAGAGCTTCCTTTGCACCTGCTTCAAGGATTTCATGAGCTCTGGATGAGTATGCTGTAATTGCGACAATAAATGCATCTGGATTTACTTGAAGTATTTCTCTTGTTGCTTCAATACCGTCTTTGACAGGCATAAGTATATCCATAAAAATAAAACTTGGTTTCTCTTTACGATATATTTGTATTGCTTCATCACCATTTCTAGCCTCAATAACTTGGAAATCCCTTAACATATGTGACATAACCATTCTTAAATCATCATTATCATCTACAACAAGTACAGTATGCATTACAAATCCCTTATTGTTTAAACTAGCTGATATTCCATATATACTTTTTGTTGATTTTCCTACAGTAAGAGAGATCAAAATAGAAACTGTTATAAGAAATGTCAAATTCTTTCTCAAACCATCAAATTTCCTTTTTCTAATTTTACATTATATAAATAAGTGTTTCGCCCTATAACTTGTGGATTTAAGGCTTTTGAACTCTTTCATACATTTGCTAAATAGAAACATATATAGAAAAATGTAGAAAAGTTTCTTATAGGATTAGCCTTGTTGTATTTATTAACCTATCTAATTTGTTGATATATAATGGAGTTCTAGCAAGTTGGATAGTAATATGTGGGATATTAATGAATGTGGATAGTATAACTGCTCAGGATCTTCTTGAACTAGCAGAATTTATTTATCTAGGAATTGATACTTCAGAGAAGGTAAACCTAATTAATCGCAAAGGCTGTGAAATCTTTGGTTATAAAGAATCAGAAATGATTGGGATGAATTATTTTGATAATTTTCTTCCTTCAGAGATTGTCAAAGATATGAAGAAAGTTTTTTCTAAAAGAATCAAAGATAGAAAAACAACAAAAACAACTCATGTTAATCCTATACTTACTAAAACTGGGGAAGAAAAAATCATTGGATGGCAAAGTACTCTCTTAACTGATGAAAATGGAGTAATTATTAGCCTTCTACATGCAGGTATTGATTTAACAGAAACAAGAAAGTTGGAGGAGGAGCTAAAAGAAAGTGAAGCTGCACAAGAGAAGATTAAATCTTCTGAAGCATTATATAGAGCTATATTTGAAAACACAGGTTCAGGTGTAATGTTAATTAAGGGAGATGATACAATCTCTCTGATTAACCGCAGACTCCTCGAAATGACTGGGTATGTTAACGATGAAGTTATTAGTGCTAAATGGAGTGAATTTATTCCTGCAACTGAGACGGAAAGAGTCAAAGAAACTATCACTCTATGGGAAGAAAGAGAAGCTCCCATTCTAACACTCGAAACAGTATATTTAAACAAATCAAAAGAGGAACGAAATATCCTAATTTCAATAGGAAGAATTCCAGATTCTACTCAAAAGGCTATTTCATTATTAGACATAACAATTGAGAAGAAATTAGAAAAGATTATGATTGAAAGTGAGGAGAGAATGAGAAGTTTGGTTGAAAATGTCCCTATAGCAATAGCAATTATGTCTGCAGATGGTGTGATACTTGAAGTTAATCAAGCTTATTGGAATTTGTTGGGATATGATTCAAAGAATGAACTCTTCAAAACTAAACCATCAGATCATTGGATCAATTTGAGAGACAGAGAAAGACTATACACTCTACTTGAAAAGAAAAAAAACATTAACAATTTCGAAACAAAGCTTAGAAAAAGAGATGGAACATCTTTTTGGGGTTCAATATCCGCTATCTCTCATAGAGACATTTCAGGAGATTTAGTGAGCTATCAGATTGTTCAGGATATTTCTTCTCAAAAGGAAATTGAAAACGAATTGCGACAACAATTAATGAAATACAAATTAGAAGAAGCTAATCTATATATGGTTGAAGAAGAGTTTGCGTATACTTCTACTGAGATATTTGATGATTTACTGAAAGTTGGATATGAAGGAACAATTTTTTCAAGAACTCTCGAAAGCAAATGGAAAAAGGACATAACTAGAAGATTTACATATTACAAGTTAGCAGAAAAAGGAAAAGGTAGAACCATACCACCTAATTTGGAGAAGTTAGAAGCAATTATGGAAGAACTTCCCAGCAGACAAATAATTTTATTGGATAGATTAGATTATTTGATACAAAAAAACAGTTTTGAATCCACATTATTTTTCATCTATAGATTAATGGATATTGCATTTCTAGCTAATCACATCATACTACTCTCAATTGATACTTCAATTCTAAATGCCCAAGAAAAGAATTTAATATGTAAAGAGTTAAAGCACATTGAGCAAAAAGAGGAAAATTTAATTCCAGAGGATTTGTTTGAAGTTTTAATGATGGTTTATCAGAAAAATGTGTCAGGTGCTAAACCTACTATCTCCAACATTATTGATGAACTAAGGATTAGCAGACCTACAGCTAGAAAAAGAATTCAAGGTCTTATTGATAATGGGTATGTCACAGAAACAACTAAAGGAAGAAGTAAAGTCTTACAAATAACCTTAAAGGGCAAATCCATGTTCTAGTTTTTCTGTTTTTTTCTATATTTTTCTATATTGATTTCGTAATTCTATTTAAAAAGTAACACTTTGGTTTAATATCATATATAATTGTGAAAAGAGCCGAAAACTACTCCTAATGGAATACAAATAAAGGTTATAGAAAAAACCAAATCTATTGGAGAAGAAAAATTAATGTGAAAAAAATGGTTTCAAAATGTTCACAGGGGCTGAAATGAAAGAAATGATCAGCAGAATTAATGAAATTAGAAACAGGTTATCTCTTTTTAATTTGATTGTGTTTACTTCCATTACACTTCTTTCAGGGAGTTATTTCTTAAGTTTCATGATGATTAAAGTTAATCTTGGCACCTATTATGAAATCGACTCTATATTTACTTTAGTTCAGGTTTCAATGATTCTAGCAATTGCAATTACAATGTACTTGCTAGCGAATATAGAAAGCAAGTTAATGAAGATTTCTGCTTTAATTACTATTAGTTTGATTATTGTTATAGGGGTGATGAGATTTATATCGTTCTTCAGAATAGATAGTGAGTTTTTTCAGAGAATTTTGACTAATTCTAATTTCTTACTCATGGTCTATTCATGTGTTGTCGTTGCATTTTTGTCGTTCTTTCGGCTTTTTGAAGAATTGAAACAGCGTGAAAAGATTTTTTCATGGTTTGGTTTCTTATGGAGTATAATCGTAATCTTAATTCTATTTGCTTCTTCTCTAAATGATATAGCTCAAGCTATTTTAGGTGCTGTTGTAATCGCTTTTAGTTCGATATTGATATTTCTAAACTTTTTCTTCTCTGAAAAACTTAAAATAGCATTTCCTAAAATTCCATTTAGCATATTTATCATTCTCATTTTCAATTATCAGTTTGGTTTCTTTGCTCAGATTTTCCAACCTGATTCAATCGGCAGTCTAATATCACGATTTTCAGCAGTATTTA
>DAOVRE010000153.1 GCA_030628305.1 Candidatus Heimdallarchaeota archaeon
AAGGTTCCTCCACTCCAGTGAATATCTTGGAGAACACCATCACTATCTTTTTTGACTTCTATTCCAAGCATGTCCTTCATTCTGTCTTTCCATATCCTAGGTAAATCTTTTATCTCAATTTTTCCTGCAAATAGATCTCTTTCAATTTCAAATCGAAGGATTATGTGCAGATTATAGGTGACTTCATCTGCTTCAACTCTTATCATGGAGGGTTCAACTGCATTTATTGCTCGAATGAAACCAGCATATTGAACATCAGAGAAAATATCTCCAGTTAGTTTTTTGAATCTATCCAAATAATAGAACCAAAATGATTTACTTCTCCCAAGAGTGTTCTCATAAAACCTAGATTGCGATTCGTGAAGTCCTAACGAACAGTACTTCCCTACAGGTTGGTTTTTCCACTCCTCTGCTTGGTTTTGTTCATAACAGCCATGACCACCTTCATGCATAACTGAGAAGAATGAGCTTGTGAAATCATCTTCTTGGTACCTTGTAGTTATTCTTACGTCATCGTATGCCCCAGTTGTGAATGGGTGTGTTGAAACATCAATTCTTCCTTTTTCCATACTAAAGTTGATTAAGGAAACAAGGTCCTTAGATAATTTGTCTTGTATATCTAAAGGTACTTTTCTATATATCAAGGAAGTATCTGGTTGTGTAGGTGCTTCTTTACATTTCCTTATGAGATCAACAGTTGCTTCTTTTAGGGGCGTAAAAATTTTCGTATATTTTTCACTCGACATCCCAGGTTCAAATTCATCTAGAAGAACCTCGTATGGAGGAATGTCTGGATTGATGTAATTGGCGTACCGTTTTGCCATTTCAAATACTTTCTCTAAAGAGGGTTGAAACTTAGAAAAATCATTTTCAGCTCGAGCTTCTTTCCAAGCTTCAACAGCTATCACTGTAGTTTTTGTATATTCAACAACAAAGTCCTCAGGTAATTTTATTGCTTTATTATACTCCCTTTGAATTAAGTATATATTCCTCTTTTCTATTTCAGATAGTTTATCGTAATCTTCGTGCTCTTTTATGACCTTCAATAGCTCTCCTATCTTGGGATCAGTACTTACTTTGTGATTTAATCCTGCAAGATATCCTTGTTGCTCGCTTCTTTGGATTAAACCTTTCTTCGGCATTAACACTTCTTGGTCCCAGCCGAGAAGCATACTTATTTGTTCAACAACTTGTATCTCTTTGTATATTGCTAGAAGTTGCCCGTATTTTTCTTTCATCTGCATCATCATCTAGTTTGATTTTGATTCTACAAAGAAACTGATAAATATTTTGTCTCAAGGAAGATTTTCTTGTCACATCCTATTAGTAAAAATATAAATAATACCAAATGTCATCTAGTTACTATGAACTTTTCATGCTTAAAAACAAGAATTTTAATAATATCCTTATTACTCACCTCCATTCCGTTGACACTCGTCGCAGGGAATACTTCAGATGTTACTCAATCAAATGTTTCTTTAGATGCTACGAACAAAGATTGGACTGTTTTACTCTATATATGTGGTGATAATAATTTGGAATCTTTTGCTATGGATGATTTAAACGAACTTGAAGCAGCTGGAGGTACAACTGCTGATGTTAATGTTGTCGTTATGGTAGATCAAAACACAGAGGATTATCCTTACCCTGAATACACAAGTGCTTGGACAGATTCACGATACTATGTAATCGAAGGCGATTCTGATCCTAACACATTTACTTCTCCTGTAAATACTTCTTTAGGAGAGCAAAATATGGGCGATGGTGCTACATTAGAATCTTTTGTAGAATGGGGATTAACCAACTTTCCTGCTAACAATACTGCTCTAATCCTTTGGGATCACGGTGGTGGTTTAGATGGCATTTGTTGGGATGACGATGATAACGATTTTCTGACAATTGATGAAGTTGATGATGCTTTAGAAGGTTATTACTTTGATATAATTGCTTTGGATGCTTGTATCATGGGACATATAGAAATACTATATGAACTCCAAGATAATTGTGGGATACTAGTATCAAGTCTTTACAATATCCCTGGAGATGGATACCCTTACGATATTATTTTAGCAGATTTGATTGCCACCCCAACTCAAACAGCAAGTGAATGGGCAAATACCATTGTCTATGAATATGTAGATTCTTACGCTTATTATGATGGTGACGTTACTCTATCAGCTTATAATACAACAGCAATAGCAGGAATTGATACACTCGTGAATGATTTTTCACAAGCTTTGATTGCTGCATTGCCAACATACTATACCACTATTTACAACGCGATAAATATGGCAGATAGCTATTCTCCTGAGTTTGTTTGTGAATTCTATCAATTCATTGAAGAAGTGCAGAGTATAGCCGCTTTTGGTGTCGCTACAGCTGCAACCAATCTCTTAAACATGTTAGATGATGCATTGATTGCAACGGATTCAAGTTTGTACATAACACCCTATGGACTTTGGGTTTTCCTACCAAACTTGCCCTATAATTACATTAATGATTTCTACGTTTTCTCTAATCAAAGTGTAGTCAATAGTTATTCTAATGATTACTATGATCTAGAGTTTGTTGCTAATACAGACTGGGATAATTTCGTTTATCAATGGAGAGATAAAGTAGATACTCTTATACCCTCAGTCTCTGTAGGTTCTCCATATTCTGGGTCTCTCACCTCTGGTTATATCCAATACATACAAGCAGATTTATCCAATCCTGGAACTGGACTCGCATATATGGCTACCTTAACAATGGATTCGGATGTAGACTTTGATTTGTATGCTTTCAATGAAGAAGCTTATCTAGGTATGTCAAACAGTATTTCGACTTCAAGTACAAATATTGATGATTATCCTGAAGTATTGATTCTTCCTATTTCAGGTTTAACTACTGTTTTCTTCATGGTATATGCTTACTCAGGTTCAGGTTTTTACACTTTGACCCTTGAAACAATAGATTATGATGATGATATATATGAAGAAAATGACCATCTAAATTATGCAGCTTACTTAGAACTCAATAATGAGTATAATTTGATTGCATACGATGATGATTTCTTTGAAATAGAATTAATCGCTGGACAGAATATTGAGCTAATACTTGATTTTAATCCTTCTACAGTCGATTTAGATCTTTACCTGGTTAATAACGCAGGAACTATTGTTGATTATAGTGAAAGCTATTCCACTGATGAATACATTGATTATACCGCAACATACACAGGTTCTTACTTCATCTATGTCAGTTTCTTTGACGGTGAATTAGGTTCAAGTTATGTTCTTGGTATTTGGTCAGATATTGGTCCTGATGTTTCAAGTATAAACCATATACCTTTCAATCCTGACTCTGGTGAAAATGTTCAAGTTACATGTGTCGTAACAGGTCCATATACTATCACTTCTGTTATCCTTTCCTATTCATATGATGGTGGTTCAACATGGACCAATGTTACTATGTCTGGAGGTGTTAGTGAATATGTTGGCACAATACCAGGGAATGAAAATGCAGCTGATATTCGTTACAAAATTTATGCCACAGATTCAGAAGACAATACTATGGTTACTGCTGTAAAAACAGTGACGTATGCTACTTCATTCATAGCGTTTCCATGGTTTATGATACCTGTACTACTTGTGGGCTTAGCTTTTATCAATAAGCGTTTCCTTAGAAAACTCAGAAATAACAACTAACTTCTTTTTTCTTCTTTTTTTCATTTTCAGTTAAGTTATATAGTACTAATTTATTTTCTTTTTCAGATGACTAGGTTGAAGATTTTAGGCGTTGATTCAGAGAAATGTATCAAATGTGAAAAGTGTATAACATCTTGTTCTGTTAGACTTTTCTCGGTTCAAAAAGATGGCATGGAAAAGAAAATAGTTTATGATGATCCCTATCACTTCTGTTTTAGGTGCGGCCATTGTATTTCTATCTGCCCTACAGAAGCAATTTCTTATGAAGGGGAGGACAAAACCTATGCTTTTGAAGAGATTGGTCATCCTGAATCTCTAATCAACTATGAAGACTTGATGAAGTACATAAGAGCTAGAAAATCAATAAGAATCTATAAAGACAAATCTGTTCCTAAAGAGGAGATTGACCGTGTTTTGGAAGCTATGAGATACTCTCCTAGTGCTAGTAACAGACAAAGAAGACAATATATAGTTATCACGAACAGAAAAAAAATTGCTTGGTTGTCTTCAAAGGTTTCAAGTTTGATGGAAAAGACAAGAAGGCTATTGCCTTTACGTTATCTTATAGCTCCTTTCTTAAACCCTACCTTACGTAGAAGAATTATGAGCCCAAGAACTAAACGGAGTTTAGAAACGTTCTTTGAAAGAACAGACAAAGGTGACGACATGATATTCTTCAAAGCTCCAGTTGTTATAATATTATATGCTCCCCCTTACTCAAAAATGACTGGTGTTGATTCTGGAATCGCCATCACTCACGGGATGTTTGCTGCACAGTCTCTCGGTTTAGGAACTTGTTGGATAGGTTTTGCACACGAATATCTTTGGAGAAGTAAGAAAACAAGAAAAGCTCTAGGAATACCTAAAAACCGTAATGTTCATGGTGTTTTTGTAATGGGCTACCCAGATATAACATTTGAACGAGCAGCACCAAGACGTAAATTAAAAGTAAGTTGGAAAGAGTAGAAAAAATTTTCTCTTTGCTCACTCTTCTTTTATTTTGACATTCCCTGTTTTCAGATCAAATATGTATATGTCTCTTTTAACTGGGATTTGTACACTGATTTTTTCCAAATCGAGTCTATACAAAAAGAACCTCGAATCATCATAAGACTTCCAATAACCATCAAACCAAGGAATTGATTTTATCACATCCTTCTTTGTCTCAAAATCAGTAATTAGAATTGCTTTTCCTGTACCTCTAATGGTGCTCAAATCTTCTCTGTCTTGGGGATTGATAGCAAATTCAATATTATTGTTTTTTTCAATTTCATTAATTTTTTCTCTTCCTGCAATACTAACAAACCAATAAGTATCATTGTGAAAGATTAAGGCCATAGGTCTCACTCTAGGTTGATTATCATCTACAG
>DAOVRE010000143.1 GCA_030628305.1 Candidatus Heimdallarchaeota archaeon
AAATCTTCTTGATCTGCAGCAGCGGGTATTGATTGAATACTTGCAGGCATAGATAGTATCCTCATTTCAACGATTTGCATATCAGCAGTATATTGACTAAGCATTAATCCTGACATTAAACCTGCTCCTTTTGATAAGAAGGGTGGTAATCCCACGCTTAGAGCTGGGTGGTTTAATCTATTCATCCTTCTTTCAGACATTACACAAACCATTGTTATAGCAGCTCCAATCATATCCATAGGTAAACATACAGGAGTTCCTTGGAAATTGGCACCGGTTATCTGAATGTTCTCATCTGGGAAGAAAACTGGATTATCACCTACACCATTCAACTCTATTTCAACCTGAGATCTAGCCCAGGCTAGAGCATCATGAACTGCACCTAATACTTGAGGTGCTGAGCGCATGGAATATGCATCTTGAACTTTAACTTTAAGTCTCCCTTCATACAAATCTCCACCCTTGAAAAGTTTGGTTAGTGATTTTGCACATCTTACTGCACCTGGAAAACCGCGGGCTTCATGTAACAGCGGAGTGTATGGTTTCATATTTCCCATTAAAGCTTCAATGGACATTGCACAAGCAATTTCTGCTTGTTTTATAAACCGAAGAGAATCATAAAGGAAGATTGCACTCATAGCTGTAAGAAGATTCGAACCGTTAATTGCTGCTAAACCATCTCGTGCTTTTAACCCTGGAACTTCAATACCTGCCTTATCCATGGCTTCTTTACCCTCAAGTAATTCACCTTTATAATACGCTTTTCCTTCACCCATTAGTAAGAGTGCAATTTGTGACATAGGTGCTAAATCACCAGATGCACCAACAGATCCTTTTTGGCAGACAAATGGAGTTAATCCTTTATTTAACATTGCAACTAGTGTTTCAGCAATAATTGGTCGATTTCCTGAATTACCATGGGCTAAAACATTAATTCTACCTAGCATTGCACCACGTACATATTCAATAGGTGCAGGATCCCCTATGCCTGCGGCATGGTTATAAATTAGATATTTTTGAAATAAACCAACTTCTTCATCAGTTAGTACAACTTCGGAAAATTCTCCAATTCCAGTGTTCACACCGTACATAATTTCTCCAGCATTAATTTTTTCTTCTAGCATTGCTCGACATTTTACCATCCTTGCCATTGCATCAGGATGTAACTCAACTTTTTCATTATGTCGTGCTACCTTTACAACATCTTCAATTGTTAATTCTGAACCTTTTATAATATAAGTCATATTCTAATCCCTTGATATGATTTAGAAAGACGATAAGCCTTTCATTTAAAATTTTTGTCCATTGGATTTGAATAATTACGTTATAGGATTTATCTTCTACGCTTTTCGGTTCTGTATAGTTATCCTTAATGTTAGGAAGCGTAATGGATAAATAGCACACAACAAAATGAGTTTAGGTAATAATGGAGCATGAAGTTATCATTTTAGATGGAGATTCCCTGACAATTAATAGTTTGGTTGAAGTTACTAGGTTTGGAAGAAAAGTAAAAATTGGTGAGGAAGGAAAAAAAAGAATTGAAAAAGCAAGAAAAATTTTAGAGGATAAACTTGAGAAGAATGAAATAATATATGGCATTTCAACAGGTTTTGGAAAACTTGCTGATACAATAATATCTCCATCAGAAAGAGAGATACTTCAAAAGAACATTATTAGATCACATAGTATAGGCTTTGGTCCTTACCTTCCCGATGAAGTTGTAATAGGCGCAATGGTTATAGAACTTAATTCCTTCTGCAAAGGTGGTAGTGGAATAAGACTAAAAACTGTGGAAATGCTCAAGAATCTAATCAACAACAACGTCATACCATTAGTACCTAGCATTGGTTCTTTAGGAGCTAGCGGAGATCTTTCTCCTCTAGCATATATTGCGAGAGTTCTCATAGGAGAAGGTGAGGCAAAATATGAAAACAAAGTGCAAAAGAGTTCTGATATCCTTTTGAAACTCAATTTATCACCTATCAAACTACATGCAAAAGAAGGGATTTCGCTAATCAATGGGACACATGTACTAACTTCATTTGCTGCTCATGCTGTTCTTGATTCGGAAAACATTTTGATGAATTCTGTACTTGCCATAGGTTTAACATTAGAAACTTTTGATGGAAATGTTAATGCATTTTCTTCATTTATTATGAATCTTCGTCCTCATAAAGGGCAGATGAGATTTGCAAAATCTGTTCTTGATGTTCTTGTAGGTAGTGATTTACTTACTAAACAACCTAAAAGAATTCAAGATCCATATTCAATTAGATGTTCGCCTCAAGTACATGGAGCAATTCTAGATGTAATTGAACATAGTAAAGAACTAGTTGAAATCGAAATCAACTCGACCACAGATAATCCTCTAATAAATCAAGCAACAACAGATGTGGTTTCTGGAGGCAATTTCCATGGAGAACCAATTGGATTAGCTATGGATTATTTGGCTATAGCTATGACTGAACTAGGTAACATATCTGAAAGAAGAGTAAACCTCTTATTAGACGCTTCAATATCGGAACTACCTTCTTTTCTTTGTGAAAATCCTGGTTTAAATTCTGGTTTAATGATGATACAATATGCTGACGCAGCTTTATCGGGAGAAAATAAAATACTTTCATCACCAGCTTCCATAGATAACACCTCTGTATCCGCAAACCAAGAAGATCATGTTTCAATGGGGTTAACAGCTAGCAAAAAAGCTTACCAATTGGTGAAGAATGTGTCCCAAATGATTGGAATTGAGATTTACACTGCATGTCAAGGTTTAGAGTTTGTGGAAAACAGAACCCTATCAAATATTCTTAGCAACATTTACTCATTTATTCGAGAAAAAATACCTCCACTAAAAGATGATAAGTTATTTGATGAAGAAGTGTATTGGGTTATAGATCAAATAGAAAACAGATCATTTATCAAAATTGCTGAAAAAAATATAGGGGAAATCTTTGGTGATGTTTTGTGACAGTAGCAGTTATTGGAGACATTCACGGTTCACTCAACAATTTACGTAGACTTATTCCAAAAATCAAACATGCAAAAGCACTTTTTGTTACGGGAGATATCACAGGTACAGTTTCATACTCTTTAATTGTAAAATCTATACTTGAAACCAAAACCATTTCTCGGGAAAAATACACCGACCTTGTCTATGGAAAATATAGGGAGAAGTTTGTTAAATTTCAAATTAAATCAGCAATTAAATTTCTTAAACTCGTTCGGAAATTAGAATATCCTGTATTCTTTACGCACGGAAACAGTGAGACTGAAGAGGTTAGAGAATTTTTCACGTCACAATCTAAAGACAATGATAACTTATACTACTTAGGCAATTCTGTTATCAGTCATGATGAATGGATAATTACCGGATATGGATATTGTTCTCCAGCTGTTTATCGAAAAGCTTTACAGACACCTGGAGAGAAGGAAAACAATGAAATCATCAAAGAATTGCAAACTTTGGAAGCTAAGTTATTAAGCATTAATTCAG
This sequence comes from Candidatus Heimdallarchaeota archaeon, assembly GCA_030628305.1. The sequence continues at coordinate 3,494 of DAOVRE010000143.1, forward strand.
ATATCAATTATACTAAATTTGCTTTATTCCATGAACCGCCATTCAATACAAAAGCAGATTATCTCCCATTTCTGAAAACGCATGGAGGCAGCAAAAATATTCTCTCTCATATTAATCGTGTAAAGTATGATTATGTTTTTGCAGGTCATATTCATGAATCTCAAGGATATGAGACTAGGGAAGGTTCACTGATCCTGAACCCTGGAGCTTTAGTTAATGCTCAATGGGCTACCTTAAACCTCAAAGAAAAAACCGTGCAATGCAACGAATTAGTATCTCTTTTTAATCTGAAAAAATTCATCTATAATACTCGTACACATTTTCAATGAAGCAACTGGTAAGTGAAGGAATTCACCACAATATTAATAAGGACTTGATTTTACTCAAAAGTAGTTAATTTGTTTAGAGTGACGATAATGATTCCAGTTGTTGATGTAGATATTAAAGAGAAAGAGATTCAAGCAGTTCAAGATGTGGTAAGAAGCAAGTATTTGGTAGAAGGTAAAAATGCACGTTCTTTTGAGCAAAAGTTTTCTGAGTTTACAGGAACAAAATATGTTACAACAGTAGTAAATGGGACTTGTGCTTTGCATCTATCGTTAGTAGCACTAGACATTGGTCCAAAAGATGAAGTAATTACAACCCCTTTTACATTTATAGCATCTTCAAATTCAATTCTTTTTACTGGGGCAATTCCAGTTTTTGTTGACGTAGATCCTGAAACGTATAATATAAATCCTGAGAAAATCGAAGATAGCATTACAAAAAACACCAAGGCAATAATGCCAGTTCACATTTTCGGAAATCCTTGTGACATGGGTGCTATAAAAGATATAGCAGAGGACAAGAATCTAGTTGTGATAGAGGATTGTGCTCAGGCACACGGAGCATCGATTGATGGTAAGCATGTTGGTAATTTCAGTGAAGTAGCAGGATATTCATTTTATGGAACAAAGAATCTGGTTGGAGGAGAAGGAGGAGCTGTTACAACAAATAATGAAGAATTATTTGAGAAGATAAAGAGCATAAAAAATCATGGGAGGAGTCCTGCTGGTGGTTATTCGCACCATTTAATTGGTTACAATTATCGTATGACAGATATGACAGCCGCAATAATGAATGTACAAATGGACAGAGCAAAAGAAATCTTATCAAAAAGACATTATAATGGAGATAAATATAGAGAGCTCCTCAAAGATACCGAAGAGATTCAATTACAAAAAATCTTACCACGAAATCAACACTCAGACTATATAATGGCGCCTCTTATTCAGAAGGAGGGCGTGTCTCAAGAGCAGATAATCGAGTATCTTAAGTCAAAGAAGATAGGATCAAGAACAATCTATTCTATGTTAGCATATCAACAACCATGTTATATAGATTTGTCAAAATGGTCTCTATCTAGAGTTATTGAGTATCCGGATTATTCCAAGGTTAAATGCCCAGTAGCTGAAAACATTGCAAAACGGCATTTTGAACTACCGATGGTTACTTCCTTGACCGAAGAAAACGTAGATTACATTGCAGAAACCCTTAAACAATACTTCTAACCCAATCCCATGAGCTAAAAGTTATCACTTTTTTTCTTATAACGGATTAATAGTTCCGAAAACCTTTTTTGAGCAATAAGATAATTAGGTATGAATAACATGAGCGGTACGAGTGAGGATGATTTTCCTCTTTATATGTCATCAGTTAACGTAAAAGAAGATAAAAACGTCGAACTAGAGCTAGTGTATAG
>DAOVRE010000129.1 GCA_030628305.1 Candidatus Heimdallarchaeota archaeon
ATTGTTTTAGATAGGAAGTGGATAGGAGGTAGAATGAGCAATATTGCTAATGACATGATGAAGGTTGTAAAATTCCATATCGCAAAATTGAAATTAACAGAGCCTCTACTTCCTGCAGAATTTCCATTTGTTATTGTAATTGCCCCACCATCAGCATTAACAGTAATTGATACTGACATGAAGCCTCCACTAGCAGTAGCAGCTATTGATATTGACATGATGAAAATTATTGCCGATATCAATATTATTGATATGAACACTTTTTTTCTGGAATTTATCAGATTTGTTCTGTTTGATGCAAACATATTTCTAGTATTCATTTTTTTTACTCCAAGACATCTTCTATTACTTCTAGATATTTTTCGCCATACTTTTGTGCTAAATCTATCATGCTTTTTAGGAGAGGATTTTCGTGATTTAATCTTATACTTGCCACTTTTGGTGTAAGTTTATCCAGGAATATCAAATCTCTTTCTTGAAGATCATCTAATATTCCTCTGTATATCGTTCGCGCCTTTAGAGAATAACCAAGTAACATCGAAAGCTGTGTTGCTGTTACAGCTTTAGGGTATTGATGTGCTAATACTAAGATTGCTCTAATTTTGTTTGAACCAAGGGTACTCAATAGAAGCAGCAAATCATAGTTATGTTTCTCTGCATTCATCTTTGTAAATGATGCTATTCCTAGCGCACTTATAACTTCTTTTACTGCAATATAGCCATTTTTGTGTATGGACATACACACATTTCTTCAATAGATACAAGGGTTAGCTTTAAAAAATACTATATTAAAGGAAGTTTTGATGGCATCTAACCCTTGGGAATTTTGGATCAAAATAGGACAAATAGTCATTATATTAATCATACTTGGCTATTTTTTGTATAGACGATTCCATGACAAGATTCGAGGGTTTGACTGGTTTATTGGTCTTTTTTCTTTTGCTATAGTACAATCATTAATTGAGATTGCTATTTACTTCCCTACTGAATATGGTTCTTTGGATAGTAATAGTGCCATACAAGAGATTCATATTATTCCATATGCTATTGGATTGTTCATTCTATTTCTTTATACTGAACTCATCCAAAATAGCAGACCTAATAACTGGCATCTTGGTTTCATTAGTCTTCTTCTGGGGGGTTATTTAGCAGTATACTTCATTGAACTTGGATTTAACCTAGAACTAGATTTTCTGCCTGAATACCGAATTTATAGAGTTATTTTCAACGTTCTCCAAGCTTTTGTTTTAGCTCAAGCTTTCTTTGTCTTCTTGATGGATTCGATAAAAGTTGAGTATAAAAGATTGAAAAGAGTTAGTATTGTAATAGCCTCTACAATGGGTGTAGCTCTTCTATTCTCCGTCGCAAAGATTTTTGAAAGATGGACCATTCAGATTGACCCAAGTTTGCAATTCTATGGAGCAATACCTCTTGGAATACTTTTTGGAGTTACAGCTATTGCTTTCATAGCTAATCCGTTTTATGTTTATCTTATTCCAACAAAATTTAACAAACTCATGGTTCTAAATGAATCAGGTATTCTACTATATTCAGTTCGAATAGAGAGAGGAGAACCTAAGATAATTGAAGATACACTTCTAACAGGCACTGTTTCAGCTCTTAGGACAATCTTAGCTGAGACTACCGGTGCTCGAACAGATTTAAGAAAAATCAGTTTTAAAGACAAGAAAATGATAGTTGTTGAAGATCTAAAAAAGAAAGTTTCAACAATCGTTATTAGTGATAGTGATTCGTATATTTTGCAATTAGCCGTAAAACATTTCAATAAAGATTTTTGTAAACAATTTGCTGTTACTCTGGAAAACTTTGATGGAGCAATTAGCTCTTTTTCTGAAGCAACAAGCATAGTCCGCAGAGTTTTTCCTTTCGTCCCTCCAGAGGAGATTATTGTAGAATAGTTTCAGTTAAGTCACTTTTTCTTTTGGTGTTTTTATATTCAAATCTAGAAGTATCTATTAGTGATATATCCCCCTATATCATTGCTGACACATTGTGTCAGGATAATCCACCAGCAGAGCTTTATAGGGAGGGTTTGCTACCCTTCCACTCTATTCTCCAAATTCTATTTTTCAAAGGGAAAAACATAGTTTTCTAGTTTTAAATCATCTCTCATGAAGATTAAATCTTCTTGAATACTTCTGTTCACTGGAACGCCTTTTTCTCTTACTAATTTTTCAGCTTCGAACTCTTTTTCTCCTGCGGTATAAATTCTCTCTTCACCTGGAGCAATTGCAGATTTTCTTAGTTTTCGACATATAGCTCCTGCTACTGCTTTGAACACATCTAACCCAAGAAAATGTTCTGGATCGATTGCTATGAAGAAATGCCCGACATGGAAGTGTGTGTTATTACCTTCGTCATCTAATCCTGATAGTTCTTTCAAGAATTTCCCATCTTGTAGTGCAGCTGAAAGTATCTCCACAACTGTAGAATACCCGTATCCTTTATGACCCGATAATGTTTCTCCTGCTCCACCTAGTGGTAGTAAAGCAGCTTCTTTGTTGACAAAGTCTTTCAACAGCTGTTCTGCATCAGTTTTATAATTGCCATCTTTTCCTATTACAAGTCCATCAGCTAGAGGTTCTCCTGTTCTTGCACTGATTTCTACTTTCCCTCTTTGAATGATCGATGTAGCACAATCTAGAACAAATGGAAATTCTTCATTTGATGGAAAACCAAAAGTCAGAGGATTAGTACCTAACATTGGTTCAACTCCGAAAGTCGGAGCAACAGCTGGACGAGCATTTGTCCCTGTTATTCCTATACATCCCTCTTTTATCGCCATTAGGGGATAATAGCCAGCTATCCCATAATGGGTGCTATTTCTGACAACAGCCATTCCTAATCCGTATTTTTTCGCTTTTTCTATCGCTAGTTTCATTGCATTGTAAGAGATAAAATGCCCATTTCCATGATTTCCTTCTATGACAACGGCTGCATCTTGATTCTTTATAATTTCAAACTTACTCACTTTGTGTTGTCCACCTTTAACTCTAACGTAATAGTATCTGAGACGCTGAACTCCATGTGATCTTATCCCTCTTAAATCAGATTCTATCAAAATATCTGCACTTACTTGGGCTTCTTCTACTGGATATCCTAAACCTACAAAAACATCCTTCATAAAACTATGAAGAATCTTAACGGGAACATACTCTTCTGCTGTCATTTTTATCGATATTTACATCAAAAACTCTTCAGTCTTAAATTTTACCTAATGATTTGCTTTCTAAGCAATGAATAGTGTTTCAAAAAGCTTTAAAGTGTTTAAAGTGAGTTCTATCTATGTATCCAGTTGAAAAATTCACTAACTTACCAAAACATCAAGCACTTATCGATAAAGCAGTTGAGGTTTTGAAACAAGATTCCAGAGTTAAAGGAATTTTCGTCTCTGGCTCTAAGAAAGCAGATGAATTTTCAGATATAGATTTTGGTATCCTTTGCACAGCAGAAGACTTTGATTCTTTGAAGAAAGATAGATTAGAAACAGCAAAGAAAATAGGTGAAATCAAAGCTGAATCTATGTCAGTTTTCCCTTCAGTTTATGTTGTTTTCTACGAAGCTGATGAAATTAAAATAGATTTTTCGTGGGAAGTTTTACCGAGGGAAATAAGACCGGATCATGCCCACATAACTAATCTTTACGACCCTGAAGGTCACATAGCAGCTATTATCGAAAAAGCTTGGCAAATGGATTGGGATATCAATGAGGAGGAATTAAGACATAATATCAAACACTTTCATATTGGTCTCAGTTATACTGTTCTGAAACTAGCTAGAGGAGAATTATGGGATGCTTATGATTGTGTAGACTTCTACAGAAAATATTTGGTCAAATTTGAAGATATGCTTGCTCAAAGAAAACCTGAAAATTATCGTCGATTAGAACAGAAACTTGATGAGAAGAGAATGAAATTGCTAGAGAAAGCTATTCCTAAAGATTTGTCTAGAGAAGAACTTTTCAGAACTATGGATGTTATATTGGAATATTTCGATACTTATCTAATAGAGAGAATCAGAATACTAGATCTTTATCCTGATGAGCAAGCAAAACGGATGCTAGAGTATTATCAAAGGAAAAAGAAAGAGATTTTGCATCTCGATTAGAAAATAAAGAGATTCCAATAAACAGGGAATATAATGTATAACATACTAAACAATGTCAATACAGAATATTGTATCCTTGTTGCTAAATTCCAATAAGGTTTCTTATCTTGGTCAAATACACCAAACCAGGCAAAGAATGTGAACACTATATTGCCAACAATGAAAGCAATTGACAGATAAGGTAAGAAGAGTATACTTTGGAAAGCTGCTACTGTTTCAGTGTTAAGAACGATAGTCTCGTGATTTATTTTCATCAATAAACTGACAGTGATTATTACAGTAGTTAGAATACCGATAAGCCATATTTTGGGTACCGTATGAAGGATGTTTCCTCTTTCTTTTCCTTTTTTCCATCTAAAGAATGAATCTATTCCCCACATTGACAAAGATATCAAAGATACTGTCCCCATTAGTATCAACAACCCTAATTGAAGATTCGTATTGACATAAGAAGTATGTATTTTTTCATATGTGGTAATAGCTGTTTGCCAACTTGTATACATGTGAGTTATTTGTCCATTTTCATTTGCTTTAAAGAACAGAGATAAATCCATATTTCCTGTTCTTTCAACAAAGAAATAAGGAGCAATTTCTACGAAATCTATATCATCTAATCCAGCAATTTGCAGATAACCCTTACTTACACTGATATTCGCAGAATAGTATTGTGACCAAAATAAAACAGCAATATTGTTCTTTTCACTGTAATATCTTCTTGTACTCACATAAGTCCCTGTAAACATGCTTGCTCTCTGCCTATAGTTTTCCACAGGCTCTACTACTCTATTGAAATAATAGAAACTCTCCATTAAACCGGAGACGAATCTACTCATCCCAAAGATTCCTGTTCCACTATTATAAGAGATGAACAAACCAAAGTTTTCATCTGGGAATAGCATCATGTTGCTATGAAAGAAAATCGTATCTCCTCCATGTCCAATTATATGGGCATTTCTATAATCTGTCTCATAAACACCTAAACCTACGCTCGGTATATCAGGATGAACTGTATATTGATCTGATAACATTTCTTGAACTGAACTTTCTTCCAAAACAGTCACATTGTTATAAGTTCCATCATTGAGGAGCATCAGCATAAACTTTGCCATATCTGTTGCTGACGAAGTGAAACCTCCTGCAGGATAAAGAGAGAAATATTCGTAAAATCCCGGATGGTCATAATCAAAATATGCAGAAGACATATCCGCTTGCAATTCACTAGGTAGTTGTTGTCTACAAGTCGTACTATTCATTCCCAAAGGTAAGGTAATATTTTCTTCAATGTAATCAAAAAACGGTTTTCCAGCTGTTTCTTGTACAATATAACCCACTAGAGAACTTCCATAATTTGAATAGCC
>DAOVRE010000105.1 GCA_030628305.1 Candidatus Heimdallarchaeota archaeon
AATTCGTCTTTAACACCTCCAGGGGCATGATCAATAACAATTTTCGCGTCAACTTCAATCTCTGAACCATTGAAAAGATCTAGTTTAAATGTTGGATCATCATCAATTTCGAGATATCTAGCTGATTCACGACCAATGCCTACATTTCTCAATGGATCAGCTTGAATGGTATCTAATCCTTTTTCCCAATTAGTATAATCGATGATTGAATCACGATGCCATAGAGCTTCTTCTCCGTATTGCGTGAGATTCGCACCATAACAATGCACCATATCCGCACCTGATTGGAGAGGAGTGTAGTATATAGGGATTACTGATTCTATTTTGTCTTCGAACCCAGTAAAATTAGATATTGACAGATCTTGAAAATAACCTATCATATCTATTCTCATATCTCCTCCAATGTAATAATCTGCGTGCCTTGGGATTTCCGCAGCGCCCGTTTCACCTTGTATTGCGGCAAAAACACTCAAAGAAACTGAAAGGCAGATTAGTACTGTCATTCTTGGAAAGTTCTGATGCCTTCTTGAAAGGCTGCCTTTGAGTAAACTTCCTATGTCTTTGAACACTTTAACTAAAACTTTGTCAAGCCTTTCTGGAACCTTTGTAGATAATCGACTAACTACAGCTGCTCCACCATACCACAATAATATTGGTGTGAAGAATTGTAACAATTCGACAACAAAAGTATAAGATACTGCAGGGTTTGTATCTTCAACAACTGTTAATAAAACCCCAATCAGTCCTAAAGCAAAGAATATTATGTCTCCATAAATGGTTTTGAACCAACCTTTTTTCTGTTTTTCAATTGTTTTAGCAACAGCTACTTCTTGTCTAATGAAAGCGTTAGTTTTCTTTCGAGTAGTGATGAATAGTATACCAAACGTTATTATCACCGTTACGATTACGCTCCATGCGCTAATATTTAGAGATGAAAATGCAGAAGCAAAAGTTTGAAAGTCAATCACCATGAAACGATAGGTTGAAAGAACCATAGCTGCACCTAGCATTCCTAAAAATAAACCAATAAGTTCACCAATAATGGCTATCAGAAACACTTCTGTAAATATCATTCGCCGTATCTGTTTAGGGCTTGCTCCTTGAGCTTTAAGTACGGAAACTTCAAATTTTCTTTCTTGTAATGCAAGTTCTGCTCCAAGATTAATTAGAATAATTGATAGTACGATTGCAGGTATGTATAATATTGTATCAAGCAGTTGCATAATAGTTATCATTCCCATAAAACCAAATAGCTGTCCAGAAATGAGACTATTGCCTTCTAGAGCATATTTCTGTTCAATCCGTCGAATGACTTGTTCAATAGCATCATTGAGGTCCATTAAATCACTTAAAGGAAATTCCTCCAAATTAAGCTTGGACGCAATTCTAAACATTTGATATGAAGTCAAATCAGCAATGATTCCACTTGGAAGATTGTGACTTCCCATTAGTAGAAAATGATCACCTAGAAGAAGACTATTTCTAAAGAAACCCTTGATAGTTAGATTAAATGCATAAGTTTCCAATAATACTGTACTTTCAATGCCTAAACTATAATCCACTTTATAGAGCGTAAAATTGAATGGCAAGCTGTCGTTAAGTTGGATTCCTAGTGATTTGTATTGGTCGATAGATAAAAGACAACTATTTCCACTCAAATCATTTTCTCCAGCAACCATATTTACAGAGTTAACTATACTACTATTGAGAAATTCATCATCAATAATGAATGGCGTATAGAAAGGTCTAGCATTTAAAACACCACTATATTCTGTAAAATTCACCTCTGGCGTAATATGAGAATCATAGAACACATCAGGTTCATCATCCAATTGTTGCATCCCCCCATACAAGACAATACTATCTTCTATTTCGACCTCTTCTGTAATCATATTAGCAAATTGCACTGGAGTATATTCTGAAACATCACTGATTGGAGAAAACGCTATCTCGGCTTCAGTATTATCTATTATATCTTGAACTGTAATTGAGTTTATCATGGAACCATAGAAGAAGATGCTTGAGAATATTGCTGCACCTAAAATCATTCCTGCGCCTATTGAAATACTTCTTCTTTTGTTAGAAAAAATGCTCCTAAAAGCTAAACCTAATGTTGAAAAAATATTAGTAATTTTCATTTCTTTACATCCTCCACCTTACTACTACGCTTCTTAAGTGATGTAACTCTTTCTTCGAGAACCTTCCCTTCCTGAAGGATGTATATTCGATCAGTTTCAACCGCACAGTCAGGATCATGCGTAACCATGATGATGGTAATTTTCTTCTCCTTTGCCAAAGTTTTAAACAATTGAATAATCTCTTTTCCAATGTTGGTGTCAAGATTCCCTGTTGGTTCATCAGCGTAAATTATATCAGGGTCATGTGCAAGAGCTCTTGCTATTGCGACTCTTTGCTGTTCACCACCACTTAATTCTTCAGGTAAGTGATCTAGACGAGCATAAAGACCAACTTGCTCTAAATAGCTAATTGCCTGCTCTTCTGCTTCAATCTCTGGAACACCTCTTAGTTTCATTGGAAGTTTAACATTTTCTTTAGCTGTAAGATATGGAATTAAAGCAAAATTTTGGAAAACCAGAGCTGTTTTATTTCTTCGAATATCTAATATATCTTTATATGAAGTGTCATGAAGATTGACACCACTTAGCCTCACTTCACCTTCCGTAATAGTTTCCAAAGTTGCTAATATATTTAAGAGGGTAGATTTACCACTTCCGGAAGGTCCCATGCATGAAATAAATTCTCCTTGTTTTACTTTCATGTTAACTCCTGTCAAAACATGAACAATTTCCTCTCCTTGCAATTCGAAATCCTTAATCAATTCACTGGTTTGAATTGACAAAGCTTTCTTCGTTTTAGGCATATCACCATAATCTGAGAAGTAGTAATTAAAACTATCTGAATAAAAATAGAAAAGGAAAAGAGGTTATTGGCTATTTAATAAATACCCCTTTTGCTTTAAGATCATTGAGCACATAACCTAGAAGTTTATCTTGTTTGATATCTAATTTTGAAGTTTCAATCTCTAAAGTTAGCAACAAGCAGTTAGTTTCATTATAACTAAGACTTACTTTCTCGATATTTTTCCCTAGCAGATTTGGATCATCGTCACCGCACCAAACATATGAGATGATAGTATTTTCCTTGTCATTTTCAACACTTTTTGTTTGAATTGTTCTATTAGAGATGTATTCTTCCATTTTCGTTAAGTCTATTTTTCTATTTACAGACATTGTTACAAAGAAATCTTGCAAAGCTTGTATCTCCATTTTCTTCTTACTTCTTTTTAACAGCACAACTGTAATTATCCAAGAGAAAACACTTATCAGGAAAAGTACTAAAGTGACAATCCTAGCTGTCCCAACATTTCCATCGAATATTGCTCCAAAGAAGGTTTGATCACTAGAAATCTCACCAACTGCAAAAGCAAAAATCTCTAAGATGATACTACCAGCTAAAATCAATTCGATGATATCGATTGCTTCACTTGTTCTAGTATTAGCTTGAAGTACTTCATTCATGCTTTTTGTGTTTTTTGCCATTACTTTGGACATTTTTCTCATTTGTAATTCTGAAAGCGTTGCAACGTAGTTTTGTAATCCATCTAACTCAGTTAATAAACCAGTAATGATTTTTTCAGATTCCAGAATTCTTCTTTGCGAAGATTTTAAGGAATTTTCAACTTCATAGAACCCATCCAGTGTATTAATGTGATTTTTGCCATAGATTTCTAACAGATTATTGCATGAATCTTTTAGAAATTCCTTAATTTGACCAACTAGACTAATTGTACTAGTTATCACCGTGATTTCTTCTTGAACAGCATTTAGGGCGTCAGTATTACCCGCAACAGCTTCTTCAACGATTGTTTTCACGTGTTTAGTTTGGTCATATAATTCCCAAATTCTAGACATGAAATTATCTACAAAGTTATTCATAGCATGCTGAATACCCCAAAAGATTATTTGGTATTCAGTATCTCTGTCAAAATTATCTACTATAGCACATGTTCCTCGCGAACCTTTGAAGAAAAGATTTCTACCAGCTTGGAAAGGTTCATGTCCTTCACCTAAAATTTGGTTTAGTTCAATTTCAAAATCCTCTCCATCATAATAATCATTTATATCATCATGACGAATTTTAATATCATCACCAACATAACAGATGGTTTTAGGTCGATGTATGGGATCTCCAAAAATGGTGTCGATAAAATTCCTTTGGAATTCAGTTAAAAGGCTGTCAATCACTAAAGAGCTATCTTGACATAAATCTGCAACAACTCGAGTTATTTTATCTATTGACATGAATGTATTCAGATTTTCAATTTCTTTCAACTCTAATGAATAAATGATGAAACCATCTCTTGAGACGAAAATAGCCATTTCCTCAACTTGTACTATACCTTCTTCTTCAGGCATATCGATAATTGCTTGAAGATTTACAAAACTATCAAGTTCATAATCTTTAACGAATACTTTGGTATGTGCGCCTTTTGATTGAAAAATCGGCACATCTGGTTGCCTATCGATTAAACCTGTAAGGAGTGTTTTATTTGCTCCTTTCTCGATATCCATCTTCTTGCTCAGTTCTCTTAGTTGGTTAGAGTCAAAAGGAAGCCATTCAATAACAAAGATTTTGGGGTCCTTAATATGAATGATTTCTGATAAATCGTCTTTTATATTTCCTGCTATATCGTCACTCATAAAATCACCTTATTAGCAAATCATTAATTTTTAAGAAGTAAGGCTTAGATCTATAACTTACATCTTCACTCTCAAGAAAATCTAAATGAACATCTGATTCATCACAATCAGGACAATCTATTACTACTGTTGGATTATCACCCATATTCATGTAGAATTGCATTCGTTTAGCACAATTTTCACAGAAAAAGAGCTTTTCAACTTCATCAATCACTTCTTTAGGGATATTCTTCAAATATTCGTCCCCAGTTGCTGTAATTCTATATGCTGTAACAAATCCATGTTTAGATGTACTAAGACGAATCTTCTCTAGGATATCTAATTCCCTCAAATCTTCAATATCATCTATACCTTCATAAGAAAGATTGATAGTAAAACAGCTTCTTCCAAAGAATTGTATAGGTGTAGGAGCGTAATCATATGTCTCATATGTTCCATTAGTAATTTGATAATACATAATTGCCCACAAAGGTAGCTCTTTAATCCAAACTTTTTCTCCGCTTATCTTCAAGAAATGTTCATCATCTGTCATCCACTTTGTTAAATAATAAATGGTGTGAAGAAGGATTTGTTGGTCTCTTGCTAGAGATTTAACAGTCTCTGCTCTAGATAATTCAGGAGGTTCATCTTCAAAGGACATACTCACAAAGAAAAATTTTATAGTATTTTAATCTTTCGCGTTTAAAAATCATAAAAACAAAATAAAAAAAGAAAGAGTGAAATTATTTTTTGGGATCTTCTTTTTGAATCCTTTCAACAATGTCCCAGAAACCTTTTGGTTCTTGACCTTCATCCATTGTATAGATAACAGGAGTTCGTTTTCTTTCAACATCAAGTGCTCTAGAAATTCTACCTGCTTCATACTTTTCTTTAACTTGCGATTTTTTACCTATCCAAACATAAAGTTCGTCCCAGGCGTCTAAAACAAAACTATCTCCAGATTTAAAGGATTTCTTCTTAATAGGAACTTCTAAAGTTTTAATCAACCCATCAGAATCTTGTTGGATTTTAAGTAATTTGTAATCTATATCTACCTTCTTATCAAAATGTTTGAGGAAACCAGGAGTATCTCCCTCTAAAACTTCGAATGTGATAAGATCTTTGAATTCTTGTGGTTCATCTCCATCCATTACTGTATCTATTTCTAAAGATTTGTTGTCTTCTTCAATTACCTTTGCTGTCCAAGCACCAACGGCTTTGTCATCACAATACGATTTTGAGCCTAACCATATCCAGATGTGTGTTGGGGTCACAACAAGGTAAACATCACCATTGAGGAATTTGTAAGGTTCTTTAACCTGTTTCAATCTTTTTCTTATTACTTGATAAACATTCATAGGTTAAAATAGAGCATTTAGATTAAAAAATTTATGTTATTCTTCTTGATTATTGGAAATCTCGCAAAACTTTAATATGTTTTTGATTATAAATTCCCTATGGATAATAGTAACAGTGAAGAAGTAGAAGTTTTTGAGGATGAGAAAGAGGAAGAAAAAGACC
>DAOVRE010000041.1 GCA_030628305.1 Candidatus Heimdallarchaeota archaeon
ATTACCTTATAATTTAATCATAATTTTTTATTCTTCATTTATCATCATAAATGGATACTTCTCTTTCACTATTAAATATACAACAGCAGGTGAAAACACACCTGCCTCAGAGATTATTCCATCAATTAAGTCATGAGATACGGTTTCAAAAGCTGGATTTAGGAGGTTTAATCCTTTTGGAGGATCATCCCATATTTCAGAAGCTGAACGCATTTCAATCTCTGAAAGCTTACCAATACTTGTCTCCGGATCATATTTGAGAAGATTAATTGCAGTATAGAATGGAACGTCCATTTCTCGTGCAGCTAAAGCCAATAATCTAGTTCCAATCTTGTTTATTACAGTTCCTTGACTTGTGATGGCATCTGCACCAGTAATAACGATATCTACGTTATATCTATTAATTACCCATCTCATTGCACTGTCTACAACTTGTGTTGTAGTTATTCCAGCATCAACAAATTCCTTTGCAGTTATACGTCCTTGATAACGAGGACGAGTTTCAGTGCAGAATACTTGCATATCTTTTCCTTGACGATGTGCTTCAAGAACAATGCCTGTTGAAAGAGAAGAATGACAATGTGTCATAATTATACTTCCATCTTTTATTCTGTGAGCGCCATAAGAAATGACTTTCTTTTTAGATTCTTTAAGCAAATTCACATAGTCTAAAGAGAAAGTGTTTACAATTTCTTTAGCGTCTTGTATGGAGGATGCTTTCTCACGCAAGTTGTAAATAATATATCTCAACCCATTTCTAAGGGCTGGTTCGGTAGCTCTAGCTGTGGCTAAAACTTGACGAGCTTTTTCTAACTCTGAAAAAAGGTTATCTAGTGTCGAGACTTCAAGACGTTCTGTTAATTCAGAAAAGGCTTTAATCCCTTCAATTGCGATGTTTGTAGCTCCTTGAATGCGTAAATCACGAATATCTTCAACAACTTTACTGAAAACTGCGTCCAAATTTATTCACCTTCTACAATTATATACAATTTCTTAGTGTATAATAAAGAATTGTGGTTAGAACATTTTATATATTTTAACTTTGAACAAAAAAAGTTTGTATATATTTTTTTAAAAAAAAGTTGGTGGGGCATGGCGGATTCGAACCACCGACCAACTGGTTTCCCACCGAAATGGTATTAGCTGTGAGCCAGTCGCATGTTAGTTAATGGTACACAACCATTCAACTTCTAACCGGGCTGAGCTAATGCCCCTATCTTTTCTTTGTTCGATTCTCTATTTTTTTCTTTTAAATCTTTTCTTCTGCAACATTGTTAGTTTCAAACAAGAAATCTGCTTCTTCTGCATTAAATGAACTTCTTACAAACGGTGCTGAAGCAACGAATTTGAAACCCATATTATATGCTAATTCTTCATATTCCTTGAATATCTCAGGATGAACATATTCTTCGATCTCTAAATTCGAGCTTGGTGGTTTAAGATACTGTCCTATTGTAAGTATATCGCAATTGACCTCTCTTAAATCCTTCATAACATCAAACACTTCTTGCTTTGTTTCACCTAACCCAACCATCATACCAGATTTTGTGAACATACTGGGATCAAATTCTTTAACGAGTTTCAGTAATTTAAGTGATGTTTCATAATTTGATTGTGGGGTTATTTTTCTGAATAACCTTGGTACAACCTCAACATTATGGTTGATAATATCTGGTTTTGTATCAACTATTGTTTGTATATCTTCCTCTTTTCCTTTCAAATCAGGAATAAGAAGTTCAATTATCAGATTTTCATCGTATTCTCTCAGTTTTTTTGTTATTCTAGCATAATGAGCTGCGCCACCATCTGGTAAGTCATCTCTTGTAACTGAGGTAACGACTATGTGTCTTAAACTCAGTTTTTTTGCCGCTTCTAAAATGTGCTGGGGCTCCTCCTCATCTAAAGAACCAGGTTTTCCAAACTTAATATCGCAGAATTTACAATTACGAGTGCAAATATCTCCCATCACTAAGAAAGTAGCGGTTTTTTTCTCAAAACATTTTCCAATGTTTGGACACATAGATTCTTCACATACAGTGTGAAGTTTCAGTTTTCGAAGTATTGATTGTACTTCACGAATCTTTTCTCTGTCCATGTTTCCTATTCTCATCCATTCTGGCTTACGAAGTCTGGGCATTATTTTATCATCTCTTCAAGTTTATCTGATGCTATTTTTACTAGTTTCATTTTGAAAATTTTCTCAAATGATTGTTCGAATTTATTATATATTTCAGTTATGCTTAATGTTTTTTCAAGAACCTGTTTCATGGAAATTGGGCTGAATTTAGTTATTCCACAAGGAACTATCATTTGGAAGTGTTCCATGTCAGTATTAACGTTTAGTGCTAATCCATGAGATGAGATCATTTTTGAAGCCCTTGCACCAATAGATGCGATTTTCCATTTACGTGCTTGGTGATTAATCCAAACACCAGGATAACCTTCCAATCTCCATCCTTTGATTCCGTAGATATCTAAAAGCTGTATTAGCACTTCTTCCATGTTCCACACAAATTGGTCCACACTCAAATTAGCTCTGGATAAATTTAGATGCAGGTAACCAATCAACTGACCTGGTCCATGATAGGTAACCTCTCCTCCTCTTTTTACATTAACAACATCTATTCCTTCTTCCTTTAGAAGATTTTCTGGTGCTAGAATGTCTTCCTTGCTACCTTTCCTACCAATTGTAAAAACATGATTGTGTTGCAGAACAAGTAAAAAATCATCAAAATCTCTGTTGCTTTCTTTCCTTTCTCTGAGTTGTTTTTGTAAATCTAGAGATTTACGGTACTCTAAACTTTTGTATTCAACTAGAAAACAATTTCTCATTGATTCAAATTTTGTAGTGCCTTTTTAGGAATTTTGGTTTGACTATTTGCCAATGTTAGTAGTAAAGTTGAAAAAGAACCACTGACAATTAATCTTGAGTGTCATGGCGAAATTCCTAACTATTTTACTTGCTGAATCTTCCCTTGAAATCTTTCCTGAGGAACTGTTGAAGACTGTAGAAGTTAGACAATATCTCTCTAAATTAAAAAAACCCCCACAAGAAGTAATACTTGATGCTAGTTATCACAGTAATTTCATGAAAGATTTACAAAATGCTCAAAAAAGAGGTAGACCAGACATAGTTCACTTTACTCTTCTATCTTGTTGTGGTTCCATTATGGCTCGTGAACAGCGCCTTCGCGTCATTATTCACACCAATCAAAATAAGGTAATCGAGCTAAATCCCGAAATAAGACTTCCAAAGAATATCGATCGTTTTAAAGGTTTAATTTTGCAATTGTTCAAAGAAAAATTAATACCTCCTGAGTCAGATGCCCCATTGATGTCTCTCAGAGAGTTAAGTCTCTCAGATTTAATTAATGAATTACGAGGCAATCACGATCTCATTCTCGAATTCAGTGTCAAAGGAGAACAATTATCTTCTACAAAATACTCTAAACAAATATATGATGCAACTAATCCTTTGCTTATCTTTGGTGCTTATCCCCATGGAGAAATAGAAGATATTCCAAATGAGCTTGTTGATAAGAAAATAGCTATTTACCAAGAGGGATTAGATCTTTTTGCCGTAATATCGCAAATTCTAGCAGTTCAACATATGATAGATGAAGAAGTACTCTTAGAAAAATCTGAGGGTGAACAAGATGATCTGGCTTGGAAATAATCTACTCATCTATTTGAGTAGAGTAAACTAACTTCGTAACGACAAACTTAAAATCTTTCTAAATTTGGCTCATTTAGGTGCCTTTACTGTCATTAAAGAAGTTAGATAAATTGCTACATCCAGATAGTGTTGCTATCGTCGGTGCTAGTCCAGATAAGAAAAAAGTTGGTTACGCTGCTTTAAAAAACATGATATTAAGCGGTTTTAAAGGAAGACTTTTTGCAATCAATCCTAAAGCTGACCAATACGGGGAAATAGAGGGGGTCAAGGTTTATTCAAGTATAACTGAAATTACTGATCATATTGACCTGGCTGTAATATGTATCCCTCCTAGATTTATTCCTTCATTAATGGAAGAATTAGGTCAGAAAGGTGTAAATTATGCCGCTGTCATTACAGCAGGATTCAAAGAAACTGGTTCAGAGGGTGCTCAACTAGAGAAGAAAATTGTTGAAATTGCTAAAAAGTATGGAATACGAGTTGTGGGTCCAAATATCCTTGGTATCATCGATACATCAGCTCCTATGAATGCAAGTTTCGCAGAAAGATCTCCAATTAAGGGCGAAGTAGCATTCTTAAGTCAAAGTGGTGCTTTATTAACTGGAATTTTAGATTGGAGCTGCGCGGAAGGTATAGGATACTCAAGTTTCGTTTCACTTGGAAATAAAGCTGATTTAGATGAAACAGATTTCATCGACGCTTTAGCTGATGATGAACAAACTTTAGGTATTTTAGCATATCTTGAAAGTATAAGTCGTGGTCCTGAGTTTATGAAGGTTTGCCGAGAAGTTACTAAAAAGAAACCCGTCATAGTACTTAAAGCAGGAAGGTCAGAAGCAGGTTCAAGAGCAGCTTCATCACATACAGGCAGTATGACAGGAGAAGATACAACATATGATGTTGCATTTGAGAAGTGTGGGGTGATTAGAGCTGATACTACACAAGAGCTTTTTGATATGGCCTTTGCTTTCAGCTACATGCCAATTCCAAAAGGCAATAAAATAGTTATTATTACAAATGCTGGCGGACCAGGTATCCTTGCTACTGATGCAGCAGAGAAATTTGGTCTAGAATTGGCAACAATTTCACCAGAGATTAAATCAAAAATGAAAGAGTTCTTACCTTCAGCTGCAAACTTCAATAATCCAATAGATGCTCTTGGAACAGCACAAGCTGAAGATTATGAGAAGGTTCTTGAATTATCTTTACAAGATGATGCTGTAGACGGGATAATAGTTATACTAACCCCACAAGCTATGACTGAAGGTCAAGAAACAGCAGATAAAATAGTAGACTTAAAAAGTAAATATCCAGAAAAACCAATCATCTCTGTATTCATAGGAGGAGAGTTATTGGGACCAAGTATTTACTATTTAAAGAAACATAGAATTCCTTGTTTTCCTCATCCTGAGCGTGGTGTAAAAGCCATGGCTTCTTTGGTAGAATATTCAAAGATAAGAAGAAGAGCAGTTAAAGATGATATTCCTGAGTTTGATATTGACAAAGATAAGGTAATTGCTATTTTCCAGAAAGTGAGATCAGATAACAGGGTCACTTTACTTGGAACAGAAGCCATCGAGGTTGCAAGGGCATATGGAATTTATACACCCGATACTAGATTGGCAAAAACAGCTGAAGAAGCAGCTGATTTAGCAGAGAAAATAGGTTTTCCTGTTGTCATGAAGATTACTAGCCCAGATATTATTCATAAAACAGATATCGGAGGAGTTAAACTCAACATAAAAAATAGAGAAGAATCTCTTGCTACTTTTAAGGAGATAATGAAAAGCGCTAAGAAGCATCATCCTGAATCAAAATTGTTAGCTATAGATGTTCAGAAAATGGAGAAAGTTGGTCGAGAGCTAATTGTAGGTTCTACAAAAGACCCCCAATTTGGTTCATTAGTCATGGTAGGGATGGGTGGAGTTTATACTAACTATTTCAAAGACGTTGCATTTGGTTTGGCCCCATTATCAAAATTGGAGGCAAAAACAATGCTTGAGAAAACTAAGGTTTACACTCTTCTGAAAGGTGTACGTGGTGAAGCTCCTTCGGATATAGGGGCGGTAATTGATACACTTCTGAGAATAGCGTTGTTGGTAAATGACTTCAGTGAAATACAAGAGCTAGATATTAACCCATTCTTCGTCTACGAGGAAGGATTAGGTGTCTCTGCATTAGATGTCAAGATTACTTTGAACAATCTCAAAGACGAAGTATCAAATAGTTAAATAGATATAAATCATTCTTGCTAATTTGGGGGAAGTTTTAATTTCCCATAAATGCCGCCCCCTCCTTCAACGATTTCCAATTTGTTTTCCCTCATTTTTTTGATGACCTCTCCTAAAGATAAATTAATACTCTTAATTTCTGAAATAGGTTTTTCAAGCAGAATCTCATACTCGCTACCAAGTTTAGATGTTATCTCTTTGTATGCTGTTTTAACTTTTTTTGCGTTTGTACTCTTTATTTTGAATATTTCTGCTAATATCTCTGGAATCGGAACAATGTTCCAATAGTTTGGGCGATTTCTATTTTCTTTCTTTGTTGTAGTTATTGAATTAATCCTGTCTTTTACGCCTAATTTTAGCAAACCATTACAAACAGGGCATCGTTTTATCTTACTTGTTATATCCTCAATCAACTCTTCCTGAACTTGCAAATCAAAGAAAATGAAATTTTGATTAGAAGTCATCTTGGGTTCTTCATCGTATCTAATTCTTCTTCTACATTTAAAACAAAAAGAACTATGATATTTACCTAATCTTGGTTCCAAACCCACGTTTGCTATAATTTTTCTCAAATCTTTTCTTTTTAGAATATTTGTGACATTTGTATAATTTAATGAATCAACTTCAATGATATTACATTCTCTTCCCATTTTACCTGGGTTTGGTGAGTGACTATCAGAATTAGTTATGTATGTATAATTCCAGAGCTCTGATATTTGATCAGCCATTTGACTATTTGCTGACAATCCTAACTCAACAAAATCTATTTTACTCGCTTGATCTCCATAGCATTCCTTAAGACTAGAATATCTATTTGAACGGAAGATTGCTTTGAAAGGAGTAAAAGCATGAGCTGGACCAATAATCCCTCCATATTCATGAATGATCTCAACCAACTCTTCTGCATTAATTTGCAGAATAGGTCTCCCTCCATATTTGTTCATATCAATTTTGTACCGTCTTTCAAACATCAAAGACAACTCATCAGCGGTTTCAATGTCTGGTAAGAAAAAAAGGTGGTGAATGCTCTCTTCATCCTCAATTTCACCTGTGGGAATGAACATCACCCTCTGCTTTTCTTTGCACTCGTAAATCCCTTCTTCATGCATCTTTAGGTATTCCCTCAAATGCTCTCTCCATTTTGAATGTAAAATATCTCCAGTACCTATAAGATTCAAACCAATTGTATCACTTAGCCTTGAAATCATGGGGATAGTCATATTTTTTGAGGTTGCATAACTAAAACAGCTGTGTATGTGAAAATCAGCAAATATAGATGAATCACCTGACTTTCTGTCTGTTTCAGTAGGCATTATTGACATAAAAATTCCTTACACTAGTTAGACGTGTTTTGAGCGTCTTCAAAAACCATGAGACCTGTTTTCAGTTTTTCTGCTTCCTCTTGAGTTAGTAGTTGCTTCTTTAGTTTAGAATAATCAAAGGGTATGAGAGACGAATTGCCAAATGGATCTTCAATCACTATTTCTATTGGCAAATTATTATCAATATACTCGTCAATCATTTTGATGAATTCATTTGTTCGATTAATTTCTTCTTCAGTTGTGGCATCCCGCAGTAAGAATTCTGCTTTTCCTTGAAAATCTCTTAACATTCCTTCAATATTAGTTATGAAACCATCTGCTTTAGGACCTGGTTCCAGGATTGCACCAATGGTTGGAAATCTGATTGTTCCGTTTGAACTTCTTACAATCTTGGAAGTATAATCATCCTTGTTTTCTGCTAGATATGTATATCGAGTAGGCTCATTAAATGCCAGATTTATGAAATCATTGTACTTGAAATGACAATCGGCGCAACTTAGATTGTAAAACCACATTTGAGGAAAGTGCGGAAAATCCAGTATTTTTTGTACAATTTTTGTGTTCTTACTTTCACAAACAGGACAGTTTGTCACCATCTCAGAATCAAGATTTTCAGTGCTCAAGTTATTCAAAACAACCTTTCTTAGCCCAAATTTAAAGTTTGAGATGACTTATTTAAAACAGATTCGTTAAATTGGCTGGAATAAGTTTTTTTATGCATTCTCGCCTATAGTAATAATGAAAATCAATCTTGAAGAGATATATGATCTATTATTCGAATATTATGGTCCTCAAGATTGGTGGCCAGGCGAAGGATTAGAAATAGCCATTGGTGCAATATTAACTCAGCAGACAATTTGGAATAATGTTGAAAAAGCGATTGAATGCTTAAAGGAAGCAAATTGTTTGAATATTGAATGTTTAAAGAATGTTTCATTAGAAAAACTGGAGAAACTTATCCAATCGAGCGGCTATTATAAGGCGAAAGCTAAAACACTGAAAAATTTGATTAATTTACTGATAAAAATCCCTCAACCAGATCGCAATGCTCTACTATCAGTCAAAGGAATAGGAGATGAAACAGCTGATTCCATTTTATTGTATTGGTTTGAACAACCTTACTTTGTCATAGACTCATACACCTTCAGAATTTTTCAGAGATTGGGATGCTATGAAGGTAAAGATTATTTGGAACTCCAAAGAGTATTTATGGAAATTTTACCATGTGATACCAAATTATACAATGAATATCACGCTTTAATTGTTGAACATGCAAAAAGACACTGCGTCAAAACCAATCCAATATGTGATGATTGTCCTTTAGCTAAGAATTGCTCATATATTAATAAACCAAACATTTAGATGAATAGTAATAAGAGAGAAGATGATTATGTTTCTTACGAAAGATCAAGAAGAAATGCTATCTGGTATGAAAGGAGAGGCAATAGCAAAGAGCATGGAATTGATCGTAAAGATTGGGGACGTTTACAATGCTGAGCAACTAATCCCCATAAAAAGCGCACAAGTTGCAGGTGTTTCATATTTAACTGTAGGAGAATCAATTTTTTCCTTTTTTGAACTATTATCGAAAGACGCTGTTAAAGTCAAAGTTCCTACTTGGTTGAACCCCGCGGGAATGGACATGAAAAAATGGAAAGAGATGAAAATCAGTGAAGATTTTGCAGAAAAGCAATTTAGAATTGTAAAATTTTATGAAAGCTTGGGGATTAAACCTACTCTCACATGTGCTCCCTATTTAATCGGTCACACCCCATCTTATGGTGATCATCTAGCATGGAGCGAATCATCAGCTGTCTCAATGGCTAACAGTTTTTACGGTGCTAGAACGAATAGAGAAGGTGCTCCTTCTTCATTGGCTTCTGCTATTACTGGTTTAACTGCTAATTACGGTTTACATATAACCGAAAATCGTAATCCCAAAATATTGGTGGATATAAAAACCAACCTAGAAAGCTTTTCTGATTATTCTGCCCTTGGTTATTGGTTTGGTAAGAAGTTTCATGATTTAATTCCTTATTTTGTCAATATTCAAAGTTTAAACATAAATGAAGCTAAAATGTTAGCTGCAGCATTAGCCACTTCAGGGAGTGTCG
>DAOVRE010000167.1 GCA_030628305.1 Candidatus Heimdallarchaeota archaeon
TCCAATTTTACTTGGAGGAGACCATGCAATAACATTACCAGAGCTAAGAGCAATAAAGAAAAAACATGGTCCTGTAGCACTAATTCATTTTGATGCTCATAGCGACACAATTGAGGATTATTTTGGTAAACCATATAATCATGGAACGCCATTTAAAAGAGCTGTCGAAGAAAATCTTTTACTTGTTGACAATTCAATACAAGTTGGATTAAGAGGTTCCATCTATTCTGAAAACCATTTGAAAATTCCCAAAGATTTAGGCTTTGAAGTAATAACAGCTGACGAAATAAGAAAAATAGGTTTAGTAGAGTTAGTAAAAAGAATAAAAAATAGAGTAGGAGATGCAAAAGTTTTCTTTACATTTGATATAGATTTTGTTGACCCAGCATATGCACCAGGGACAGGAACTCCAGAAGTAGGAGGATTTACTAGTGGAGAGGCATTGAATTTAATAAGAGAATTAAAAGACCTAAATTATGTTGGATTTGATGTTGTCGAGGTTTTACCATCCTTTGACCCAGCAGAAATAACTGCTCTTTTAGCATCAAATATTGTTTATGAGTTTATATCAATAATTGCTCATAAAAAATCAAAAGAGATTAACAAATAAGGAAGTTTGTTTTAATAAAAAACTATTTTTTCTTTCTTTTGCCTTTTCTTTTAATGGTTTTTTTTCGTTTCTTTTTGTTAGTTCTTATTACTGTATATGTCAATATAACAATAGCTCCCCCTCCAATGAAGATGACATAGTAGATTAAGTTGTCATTTCCATTATCAAATGTAACCAAAATTGAAGTTTGGTTTGTTAACCCTTCGTGATCGATTGCTACAGCAGTAATATTATGAGTACCATCCGCATATTGACTAGTATTGCACATGAAGTGAAGTTCAGGATAAGGATAATAATCAGGCATAGAAATAGTATCAACTAATAGATCGTCTATGTAAAGCGCAATACTTTCTAGTTCTTGATTGTCATTACCTCTTGCGATTATTTCTATAGTATCTGAAAAATTATCATCGGCATGTGGTTTGATTATATCAATTGATGGAGCTTCTGTATCTGGGGGGGCTTCTCCATCCGCATTGAACGAAAGAGAGGTTGAAACAATATCTGCAACCATCCCTGTTGCGTCATATGCTAAGATATTAACCATAAATGAATCGCCTAGAGCAAGACCATCAAAAGCTGCATCACCAGAATAAATACCATTCCCTAAAGGATCTTCTAATTCAATCATTTGTATTTCATCATCATCAATCGGGTACATATATCCGTCTTGAAGATAAGTTGGTTCCCAGCTTGAAGATACGAATCTAGCATAAACTTTGCTTATTCCCATAGAACTTTCAACTTCTACACCGATATATACAACACTAGTAAAAGGATCCCAAATTTCGTAAATAGGTAAGGGGACCATTTCTATTTGGATTATAGGAAAACATATTCTTGGTTCAGCCCATATCCTCACATCTAATGCATCATAACCTTCTCCACCGGAAGGTAAGTAATCATTTGGATAAACAGTAGTCCCTATTCCATCATGATTGTCATCAAGTTTTGGTGATTGGTTACATCCAAGATTTCTTATGTGAGTACCAGCGGCTTCAAATGCTTTTCCTATTGTTTCACAATATGCAATAGATGACCAAAAGGCTTCTGAAAAAGCCCCATTCGTTCTATCAGCATTGAAAGCCGCACCAAGGTTAGTAGCGGTAGATGTTACAATAATTCTATTATCCTTACTCAAGGTGTCAATAAAAGATCCAGAATGACACCCCTCAATTACAACAATAATTCTTTTACATCCAGTAGTTGATTCAAAATTGTTCAGATATGAATTCAAATTATAATCCCATAAAGCATCATCTACCATCACAGCAAGAGCATCTATATCACCATGAGAAAGGAGTGCTATTCCTAAACTTTGGGTTGAATTAACATGCTGTGGTGCCCATGTTTCAATTGCATATTGAAGATTAATTTTAGTTGCAGAAGTATTTACATAAGGTTGGCTTGGTCCAACTTCAGGACCCAAATAGTATAGTTGTTCTGAAGTGAACCCAGCACCCCTTAGAGTTTCGTAAATTATATTAACCCCGCTTTGAATAGATGCCATATCTCTATGATCCCACGTATCTCCTGCAAGAAGAATCCAAGCACTTTGAACTTCACTGCTTGTTGGCGCTTGATTCATGATACATGGAGAACAATCTGCCCGAGCACTTGCATTGGAAGTAGTTTGTTGTAGATGTAACATGGAGAGAGAAAAACTCATCAATAGTATTAAGGTCAAGGTTCGCTTGGTGAAAATTCTCATTTTAATCTATTATACATCTTCATCTTCCAATATTATAAGTATTACTGGCTACTATAATCAAATTACAAGTGGAGAAGCAATAGAACTTGTTAGGAACTTAAAGTGGTACTTGCTCAAATTTTGATTGAAAGAATCGTAGATACTCAGGTTCATAGACCATTTTTAAACCGGGTATGGTATCTCTTTTTTCATACAGATTGATTATTGAGTTAGCAGTATATTCCATATGTGTGTTTGTATAGACTCTCCTTGGTATTGTAAGTCTTACAAGCTCTAAGGGGGGGAAAATATTCTCTCCTGTTTCTTTATCTCTACCTTTTGAAACAGCACCTCTTTCCATAGATCTGACTGCTGAACTCTCGTATATTGCACCGGTTAAAGTCTGAGCAATCCATTGTTCTCGTTCAAGGTGAGGAAGGAATTCTAAAGCATTAAGAAAGACAGCATGACCTCCAACAGGTTTCACAATCGGAACATTGCCTTTCATTAGCAACTCCCCTAAATATCGAACTTGGTTTATTCGATACTTCAGATATTCATATTCAGTTCCTTCTCGCAATCCTCTAGCTAAAGCTTCCATATCACGACCAGCCATTCCACCATAGGTGTGAAGACCTTCATAGACTACAACCAAGTTTCGAGTTCCTTCAAATATTTCTTTATCATTAGTGGCAAGGAAACCACCGATGTTAACTAAACAATCTTTTTTCGAGCTATGGATACAACCATCAGAATAACTCATCATTTCTCTTAATATGTCAATTATTGGTGTATTTTCGTAACCTTTTTCTCTTTCTCGTATGAAGTAAGCATTTTCGCTAGAACGAGTAGCATCATAGATAATCTTGAGATGATACTCATTACAGAATTCTCTTAGTTTGCGAAGATTTTCCATAGAAACAGGTTGTCCGCCAGCCATGTTGACATTCATTTCCACGTTAACACAAGCAATTTTTTCAGGTCCATAGTCATCGACATATTCTTGTAACTTATTTAAATCCATATTACCTTTGAAAGGATGTAGATTTTCTGGATCATGACCTTCATCAATAATAGTATCTACCATTTTCCCTCCAGGAATCTCCACATGCAATTTAGAAGTTGTAAAATACATGTTTCTTGGAACAATTTGACCAGGTTTCACAAGATGTTGATAAATTAAATGCTCCGCTCCTCTTCCTTGGTGAGTTGGAACTGTATATTTGAATCCAAGAACATCTTGTACTGCTTGTTCAAGATGATAAAAATTCTTACTACCTGCATAAGCTTCGTCTCCTAACATCATTCCTGCCCACTGATTATCAGACATAGCAGATGTGCCAGAATCCGTCAGTAAATCAATATAAACATCTTCAGATAGCAATAGAAATGTGTTAAATCCTGCCTCTCTGATAGCTTCTTTTCTTCTCTGTTCAGAAGGAATGGTGACTGGTTCAATAACTTTAATCTTAAAAGGTTCAACTGGGGGTTTCATAATTTCAATTCCTAAAATTCATTCACTTTACTCAATAAGTAAGATTGTGTTAAAAATATTTCGTGGACTAATGAGCTTAATTCTAACAAAATCAAAAAATAGGAAGAACAAAGTCCTTTAAAATTATTAGTAAGAATTGGTTGATAGACCAATATCCTCTAGGTTGTTGATAAAACAAGATTAGGCAAATAGTAACACAGTCATGCTACTATAAATAAGTTCTGAAAATTGTATCAAACCGTGAAATTATAATAGAAAAACAGATAGTGGTTTTTCAAGCTTTTTCACGCTAAAGACATGTCTTATATAATTTAATATTCTAAAGCTAAAATAATTGTACCTGAATACAAGAAACGGTAAGAGGAGGTAAAGAGGTGCCAGAAACCACATTATTCACAAAGAAGACTATACTATTCATACTTGGTGTTGTTTTAATTTGTCTATCAGTTTTTCTTCCTGTTTATTTTACAATCATAAAAGATGATAGTGTTTTTAGACCTACTATATGTTCTTCTGCTTTCATTTGTATTGATTCTGATGATGATTTTGCTTATTACAATTTAGCAGGTAATGGCTCTTATTCGAATCCGTATGTTATTGAAAATCTCACTATGATTAGAGATTTTTCTTGTGGTGTTTTAATTAAAAATACTACCAAAAATTTTGTTATTCGAAACTGCTTCTTTGATAGTTCTAGTGGGATCGAGATCTCTAAAATTCAAGCTGGAACAGCCAAGATACATTCGAATGAATTCTGGGGTAAAACAGGAATTGGTTTAATGTATGCAAAAAACACTCTCATAACAAATAATTCCTTCACTCAGTTTTCTAACGGTATTGGAATTGCTTTATCAGAAGAGACTATCATTTCAAATAATACCTTGCATAACAGCTTAGAATATAACTGGGAAAAAGGGTATGCTGGTTTTGCTATTTATGGATCTTCA
>DAOVRE010000069.1 GCA_030628305.1 Candidatus Heimdallarchaeota archaeon
GCTCCATTCATACATTTGCATATTATCTCAAATATAAAAAAGCGTCTAGCTAATCTAATTTTACTACTCTGTAAAGTTTTTTAGTAGCAATTATTTTCATCTCTTTTTTTTGTTGCAAAACAGTGCAATGGGCAATACCTTCAAATAATGACCACCTTGTTAGAACTGCTCTTTTTAACAGAATCCAGATGATTATGGATGTATCTTACCCTTCTAACATGGTGGGGTGAAAATCTATTCTATCTCCTCTTTTTCTCCAAGATTCTCAATATCTCTTATTCCTACCCCTCTTATTCCTCTCTCAGAAATCCATTCTAAAGCCATTTCTCTTAATTCTTCAATTCCCTCCATCCTTACACATGAAGTTTTAATGGATTTTATTTGTTCTTTTTCAACTGGTAATTCATGATCTTGTATGTAACTGTATATTGTGTCTTTTACTTGGTTAATTGTGGCATCGTTGGCAGGTTCAAGATCTGTTTTATTTGAAACCAATATAATCAGAGTGTCTTTGTATATCCAATCTTTTACTAGTGCAAAACGCAACCACATCTCAAGAGATTGGAGAGTGGTTTCTTTAGTTACATCATAGATTAATAGCAAAACTGAGACTTTTAGCAGAACTGGAAAACAATCAAAAAAATCTAGTATTTCATCAAAGGTTGTACTTTTTTCAGAGATTTTTTGTCTTTGTCCTGGGAACACATAAAATTGCAAAGTTGTTATTACTGGTTGATCTTCTGTAATAATTTCTTCACTGCTGAATTCGATCTCAATATTGTAAGACTTTCTTGTTCTGAGTAAAATATGATTAAGTTTTTCATCAGAAAGCTTAGGATCAATAATTAGGCGTGACAACACAGACTTACCAGTGAACCCATCTCCTAGTGGGATAACTGAACCTGTTGCATAATGTTTTATCTCATCGGTCATCGATATAGGTCTCCTGTCAATCTAATTATTACCATACCCAAATCTTACTTTCTAATTCATCCAATAAAATTCTTTGCAAAGGAGCAAAGTAACATTAATCTATATTCTTTTGCTTATGAACCAAATTGAGTGAATATTATACTAATTTGTGAAGTACAAAGCATTATTGTTTCTCCTACAAATTTATGCTATAATCTTGCTTACATGTAAAAGCTAGAGGTAGTCTTTTATCTTATTTGCACTTAATACTCTACCTTCACTTATTACCTTATCATTAATCCGTAAACCAGGTGTGATGAAAATATCTAAGTCTGCAAATTTGTTAACTTCAGTCACTTTGGTTATTTCATACTCCTCTGGTCTTCCTGTGTCCTTAACAGCTTTAATTACTTCATCATGAAGCCTTTCACATTTTTTACAACCTTTACCAACAATATGTATCTGTTTTTTTTCTGACATTTTTACACCTCATTTAAATGAAACCTATTGGCTCTTTAGATACTAGTAAACCGAATAATAATCCTGCAATTACCGTAAAGATAATCACAAGAAGAATGTAAACAAAATTTTTCTTATCTCCGATAAATTTTCGTGTAACTAGAATACTTTGAATAGATAGTTCAGGATCTGCAAGAAGATAAGCTAATAATACTCCTCTTGACATGCCTAAATTAAGAAAGAGTTTTGCAATTGGGACTTCCATAAGTGTTGGAAAGTAGGCCACAACTCCGAAAAGAACACCTATTAAATTTGCAACAACAGTGTTCTTACCTACCAAACCTTGAATAAAATCAGCTGGAATTAGAATTGCTAAAAATCCAGCTATAAAAACGCCTATAATCAGATATGGGAAGATCTGTTTTACAAATGTCCATGTCTCAATCATCCATTCCTTTGTATCTGCCTTATCAACTCTCTTAGTCACATAAATTATGATTGCAATTGCTACAGCAAATGAAAGTGCTGTCTTTATCCCCATATTCATTAAATCTACTCTGAATGCTTCAGTGGTGAAATATTCAAACGAACGAGAAATTTCCAGTTCAGTGCTTGATCCACTGACTGAAAAATAGCTTATTTGTGATGTTCCGGTGAAAAGTAGATAGAGTAATCCAAGAAACAGATTAGCTTCTGTATTTTTTTGTATGAAGAACAAAGCAATTAATATCCCTAATCCAAATCCCCAAATGATTGTTTGAATTAAAGGTGGATTACTAACACCTAATGATTGAAGATTACTTTGATTCAGAAAAGCTATAAGAACACCTGTTAAAATTAATGAAACCAAAAGGCTGATATTCAACACGCCTTTACCTGTAACTTTGTTTTTTTTCTTTAATTCTACTGTCTCCTCTTTATTTTCATCTTCTAGAATTTTTTCTTCATTGTCATTCAATCTTTCATTCTTTGGTTTTTCTTTAAAGATTAATTCCATAAGTAGTCCAATAATTATCGCAAATCCTAATGCAAGAATAGCTCTAGCAATAGCTATGTCCATTCCTATCAACACACCTGTATAGGTTATCGCTAGAATGTTCACTGCTGGAGCTGCAAAGAGAAATGTCATGGCTGGACCAAGCCCTGCTCCCTTTTTCTTAATGCCTGCGAAGAGTGGCAACACTGTACATGAGCATACCGCCAATAATAATCCTGAAATTGCTGCAACAGGATATGCAACTATCCTTGGTGTATCTTTTCCCATGTATTTTACTATAGTCTCTTTTGGAACAAAGACAATCATCGCTCCAGCTATGAAAAATGCAGGGATTAAGCATAGGAGGACATGAAGGGATAGATAGTCTGCCATGGCATATACTCCCCCTAAAAGCATTTCCAAGACTTTTTCCCAAAATACCGCCATCACATTCACCTATATTTCATATCGAAAAACCTCGATATATAAACTTATTGTTAAATCTTTTAATTATCAAAATTTATTGTTGTTTTTTGTAATTCAATTGCTATAGAAAGTTTTATGGAATTATGCAATTAACTGTTACTGGATTATGAAAGATTCAAATCATGATGCTTCCGTTGAAGAGTTAAAAAACAAGTTGGATGCTCTTTATGATCAAGGTGTTTTTATTGAAGATTCAGAGAAAAGATTAAGCAAATTAGAAGATCTGGAACAAGAGGTTTTGAAAATGGAAAATGACAGTAAAATTCAGAACGTCTTGAAACTGTTCAAAGCTTTAAGTAATAAAAATAGATTGCTAATCCTCTGGTTAATTATGAATGGGATACGTTGTGCATGTGAGATAGAGCACATTCTTGGACTCTCACAATCCACAGTGTCGCATCATATTAACGAATTAATCGAGGTTGGCGTTCTAAAGATAATTAAATCAGGAAAGTGGAGTTTAGTTTCTTCAGAAACAAATATTTTCTCAGAAGATTTCTTCATAGAACTTATTAAAAAAATTTGAAGTCGTTGGAATACTTCGTAGATAGATTTTTCCAAAAAATACTAATTGTATTTGATATAGTGTTTCATATTCATTAAGAAACTTTTAAAGATACCAAACTGCAAATCAAAGTTGAATTAATATTGGTGTTTATTTATGTATGAACAACTTAGTGAAATAGGACCACATTTTGGACTTAGTGAAACACAAAAAATGGTCAAACAATCTGTAAGAGAATTTGCTGAAGCAGAGATTGCACCTAACATCAAGGAATGGGATCAATCTCATACTTTTCACAAGCCAATTCTTAAAAAAATGGCTGATCAAGGAATATTGGGATTAAGTATACCTGTAAAATATGGCGGAGGAGGACTCGACTATATCTCACTTGCTATTGCTTGTGAAGAATTAGAAAGAATAGATACTGCATTTAGAGTCATTCTAAGTGTCCATAATGGACTCGTTACATCCACAATTTGGCAATGGGGAGATATGGAACAGAAGAAAAAATACTTGCCTATCCTAGCTTCTGGTGAAAAAATGAGTACTTTTGGTTTAACTGAAGCTTCTGCTGGAAGTGATCCTGCTGGACTTAAAACAACTTGTTATCTAGAAGGTGATGAGTGGGTAATAAATGGAGAAAAAATGTGGATTAGTTATACTGTTTCTTCTGACATCTTTCTAGTTTTCGCTTATGAAATAGATGTTCGTCATAAAGGCATGAGAGCTTTTATTGTTGAACGTGATTTTGGCGGTGTAACTACTGGAAATATAGATAATAAGATGGGTGTTAAAGCAGGTGAAACTGGTTGGATGCACTTAGATGAGACTCGTGTACCAAAGGAAAATATTCTAGGATTACCAGACGAAGGATTCAAAGTGGCTATGGCTGCACTTGATTGGGGGAGATATACTGTTGCAGGAGGTGCAGTTGGTGGTGCTAAAGCTTCACTTGAAGCAGCAGTTGAGTATGCTAATGAACGTGAAACATTCGGAAAGAAAATTGGACAACATCAATTTATTCAAGGAATGATTGCTGACTGTGTTTCAGATATTGAAGCAGCTGAATTGTTAACTTGGAAAGCAGGTTGGACTAAAAATCTTGGTAAAGTGAATACAAGAGAAACCGCTCTTGCTAAATGGTATGCCACTAATGCTGCAGTAAGATGTGCTGATAGAGCAATACAGATACATGGTGCTTATGGTTTCTGTGATGACTATCCAGTTGCTCGCTATTATCGCAATGTCAGAGGAGCAACAATCTACGAAGGCACTAATGAAATACAAAAAATCATTCAAGCTAGGTACGCTCTTGGATACTATGCAGATAAACCTTTGAGATGTATGCCTCCAAAATATGATCCTGATGAATGGGCTAAAGAGAATACAGATAAATTTTAAATTTATCTTTTCTCCTTCTTTTGTATAGTTTTAAATAATTCCTAATACAAATCCTCGTGATGACGCATTCACTTGAAAATCTATATCGACTAAGAAAAAATCATCTAAATTCAGCTGCGGAATTATTTTCGAGAGTATTTATTGAAGATTCTTTAGCAATGTTGATGTTTCCAGAAAAAGAAACAAGAAAACAAAAGTTGTACCACTACTTCCAATTTCGGATAAAGTATGGATTACGTTATGGTGAAGTTTATGCAACATCATCTAATTTAGAGGGTTTAGCAGTATGGGTTTACTCTGATAATGTTGAAATGACAAATTGGAGAAACATGAGAGCAGGAGGTTTTAATCTGTTCCGCACTGCTGGAAAAGATGCTATTATAAGAATGTCAAAGATAGGTGATTTCACTTCTACTTTACATAAAAAACACGCGAGTTTTCCTCATCTTTATTTAGCTCCAATAGGCGTTGATCCGAAATTTCAGGGAAAAGGATATGCAAGCAAGCTGTTAAGACCCATGTTAAATAGATTAGATCAAGACAAAGTTCATTGCTTTTTAGAAACTCAAAGTAGGTATAATGTTGACATTTATCTTCATTATGGATTTGAGGTTATAAACAAAACAACTATCCCTGATACAGAAATAGATCATTGGTTGATGGAGAGACCCCCAGAGTAAGTCTAATTTTTCACTATTTATTATGCAAAATGCTCTTTTATCTTACGAACGACCTTTCTTAGACTTTCTGTTACTGAACTAGCTAATTCTTCAATTCCATCTGCTTTTACAACACTCATGGCTACATCAGGATTCATAGCTGAAACAATTGTTTTCCCTTTTTCATTTTCATAGATAATTACGTTGCATGGAAGAAGAACACCTATTTCAGGCATAAATTCTGTTGCTTGATGTGCTAAAGGTGGGTTACACGCACCGAGAATTTTGTAAGGACGAATATCAACATCTATCTTTTTCTTTAACGTTGCTCTAACATCTATCTCTGTTAATGCTCCAAATCCGTGCTCCGAAAGGATATTACGAGTAACAGTTTCAATTTCTTCAAATCTACTATGGTCAAAATCTAATTCAACTGAGATAACTAATGACATAAATCAAGTAACTCTTTTCAACAAATATATATTCACCTTGACCTAAATTCTACTTGTAAACCAGTAAGATATTTTGTCTCTAAATTTCTACAATATTAGAGGAAACATATAAATAAAAAATGTTTTTCTTAAAAATACTTCATTTGATAATTCTAGTTAAGCAAATAGGAGATTATGAATAATGCCAAGAAGACCCGATGCAGAGTTAGTAAAAACCAGTAAATTTCATGAACTTGAGTTTTACATTATGCGAAAGAAATTGGATAGTACTATCTTTAGCAAAACTCAAATTGACTTAACACATACTCGCGCATTTTTGGAAGAATATAACAAAGGTCGAGCTGAAGAAGACAAATTAACCCTTTTTCAAATCTATTTAGCAGCGTGTGTTAGAACAACAGCTAAACGTTATAAGATAAACAGGTTCGTATCTGGAAGAAGATTATGGCAAAGAAACCAGATTATTCTCTCTTTTGTCGTTAAGAAAGAGAAAACTGAAGATGGAGAAGAAGTGAATGCCATGATTGAATTTGACCCATATGATACTCTGGAAACTGTTCAAAAAACTGTATCCTATCACCTATATGAATCTCGATACGGTGTAAATAAAAATGAGCAAGACGTTAAATTTTGGGGTTCAATGCCAAGATGGGTAATAAGATTCATTTTCTGGCTTATACGTTGGACAGATGAACACAATTTTCCAATATACTCTTTTACAAAAGATATACCTATGTGGTCAACTGCATTTCTAGCTCATTTGGGCTCAATTGATGTAGCTGCAGTTTATCATCATCTCTTTGAATTAGGGACAACAGGAGTTTTAATCACTTTTGGGAAAATGCACAAAGCTCCGTTAATAAATGAAGAAACAGATAATATTGAAGTCAAAAACGTTATGAATCTAAGAATAAGTATAGATGATCGAATCGCCTCAGGAAGCTACACTGGTCCTACAATTGATATGCTCAAAGATCTTATTGAAAATCCTGAACCTTTAGTAGAACCACCCACCTTGACTGATAAACAATTAGATAGATTAATGCTCAAAAAATATAAGAAAGAAAGATTGGAGCGGGAAAAAAGAAAACGAAAGGAAAAAAAGAAGAAATAAATATTTACTTTGACTAAAATTCATTTGTAAACTAGGAAGAACTAAAATATTTATGTGAAAAAGAGAAAAATGAGACTTCACCTCATTTTTTCAGTATATAGATTTGGTTCGTAGGTTAATGGCCATTCCGGTTCATTGTCTAATACTTGGTCAATTTGTAATAGAATATCCTTTGAAAGTACCACATCAGAAGCTTTAACATTTTCTGTTACATGTTCTGTTTTTGTAGCACCTATAATCGCACATGATATTTCAGAATGTCTCAAAATCCATGCTAAAGCTAATTGGCTCATGGATATATCCAATGATTTAGCAATTTCTCCTAGTTTCTTAATTTTTGCAATGTTTTCCTCAGTAAGATTTTTCTTAAGAAATTCAGACCTTGAAGCTCTGCTGTCCTCAGGTATTCCTTCATTATATTTACCTGTTAGAAGTCCTTGAGCTAATGGAGACCATACTGTGAAACCAATACCATGAGTCTTTGCAACGGGCATGATTTCCATTTCGATGTGTCTAACAAACATATTGTAAAGTGGTTGTTCAACTGTTGGTTTATGAGCATGAAATTCCTTCGCAATTGCAACAGCTCTTTCTAGCTGTGCAGCTGTCCATACGCTTGTACCCCAATAATGTATCTTGCCACTTCTAATTAAATCATCCATGACTTGAACAGTTTCTTTTAATGGAGTCAAATAGTCATATCTGTGACAATAATAAATATCAACATAATCTGTATTTAATCGTTCTAATGTTCCCTCAATTGAGTTCATTACGTTTTTTCTACCTAATCCCCAATCATTTACGTTTTCTGACATTGGCCAGAATAATTTGCTTGAAATTACGAGATCTTTTCTGTTAACTGTTTCGTCTTTGAGGAAGTCA
>DAOVRE010000038.1 GCA_030628305.1 Candidatus Heimdallarchaeota archaeon
CATAAACTCTATTACTTGGGACGTAAGCTGAGGGGATAAAGTCTAATGTTATTTCGACTTTATTATCGCCCTGTTTAGCAGATGTTAATGCAACGGCACTAACAGTTGAAACTACAAAAAGGAATATAAAAATTAGTCCTTTTTTATTCATTTTTTATTCACCTTACTTACATTAAGTAAGTTAAGTGCTTCTTTCAAACCATGATATAAAAACATTATGCCTAAAGCTTATCACTCTACTGTTAGAACAAATGAAGGTTTAAAATAATCCAAAACAG
This sequence comes from Candidatus Heimdallarchaeota archaeon, assembly GCA_030628305.1. Next base: position 279 of record DAOVRE010000038.1, read on the forward strand.
ATTTTTTCTTCTTTGTGCGTAAATTGACCTTAAGAGTAAGTTTCTCATATATTCTCAAGTGAGTTTTTTACGTCTTTCAATGTTTTAGTTACTTCGTTCACTTTATTTTCTAAATCTTCAACGAGAGAAATTATATGAGAAATTTTTTCTTTGTCACTCATTTCTCTGTCATTTTGTACTTCAACTTCTTCTTCTTGCTTTACATGTTCGTTATTAAAAGCAGCTTCATCTGTATCTTCACCTATTATCAGATTCTTACTCATGTGTTCAAAGAGTTCTATAATATTTTCTCCAGTCAGAGCAGATGTTTCATAAGTTTTCACTGGGAATTTTACGATTTCATCAAACTTCCTTACTATTTTGTTCACATCTTCTTGTGTTACCTCTACGTCATCTGTAAGATCTATTTTGTTCCCTATCAGGTAAATTTTTCTCAAGGAGTTTTTGGCAAATTTTACAGCTTCTTCTCCCCACTTCAAGCAGTTCTCCAATGAAGAAGGGTTTGTCACATCAAAAACAATTAGAGCACACTTGCACCCATGATAGAAAGAAGATCTCATTCCATGGAAAATTGATTGTCCTGCTAAATCCCATATAGTCAATAGTACTAATTCCCCTTCTACGTTTACTTTCTGTGCTGCAAAATCTGCTCCAAGAGTTTTCAGATAATCAGCCCTGAAAGATTTTCCCATGTATTTCCTTCTAATAGATGTTTTCCCTACCTCGGGATCACCTATTAAGACTATTTTATAAGCTCGTTTAGGTTCAATTGACATTTTTATCCCTATGCTGACTCTATATTACTATGTTTTATCTCTTTTGCTTTTTCTTTAATAATAATGTTCATCCAACGATTTTATTTACTTATTTGTTAACTCCATAAACAGTTTTTGGTAAAATGTTCTTGCAATTTCTAGGCTAGATATCTCTATAAATTCATTTGATCCATGGACATTGCCTCCCAAGGGGCCGAATTCTAACGTTGGTATACCAAGGTAACTAAACCACCTACTATCAGTTGCGCCACCCATTTCAATCGGTACTGGAGATAGCTTCATTTCTTTTGCTACCTTCATGCTTTTTTGGATCAGAATAGAACCCTTTGGTGTTTCAACTGGTCCTATGCTCCCCTTGATGTTTATTTTCGTTTTTATTTTTGAAGTGACAACAAAATTTCTAAAATAATTTTCTACATCTGTGTTGTTATTACTCATAATCCGCAAATCCATATAACATACATGTGTCTCCTTCTCATTTTTGTAATAGTTGAATGTTAAATTTATGCCATAATCACTAGGTGCGGAGGGTATATCGACATTTTTAAATTTTGTAACAGAATAGATGAAATTTGTCAAGTTCTCATCGTACGTACATACTTCTAAAGACCCTTCATCAGGTATAATATATTCCATAGAAATTTCTGAAGGAAGAACATTGTTTTTGACAAAATTGCCTTCCATTTTGCTTACAAAAAAGTTGTTTTCTCTTACAAAATCAGACGCTGCATCAACACAATGGATATCTAGATCTCTCATAAAATATGCTGCATGCATTGTTCGATTACCAGCTATTTCGGTCTTGAAAGTTTTTGTCTCCTTTCTTCCTTTAATTCTTCTTTTTATTTCAGGCATGCTTAGATTTATTGCATATGAATTTCTTCGTCTGTTTACAATTTGCAGACCAATAGCATCTCCATTGATTATATAATCTGGCACAATATCATTTTCTTTAAAAATTTCCATTAGATTTCCTGCCCCATACTTCCCTCCAGATTCTTCATCTAGATTTATAGCATAAACAACAGAACACTTGCTTTCCTCTTTAAAATATTCTGCTAAACTCAACATAATTGAAACTGCGCCTTTCATGTCAGCTGACCCACGCCCATATGCTTTATCTCCCTCTATTTTTAATGAGAAGGGGTCTGTCTTCCAACCTGGACCAGCAGGAACAACGTCGCAATGTCCTATGAAAAGAATAGTTGGAGCATCTCGTTTAATATAAGAAACCAAGCTCCAGTAGTTATTTTTCTCAAATAGAATACTTTCATATCCTAGAGGGTGCAATAATTCATCATTTATGTAATCCAGAATATCTTTGTTTGGCAATACTTTCTCTGTTGGGTTATTAGATGTATCAAAACTTACTAGTTTGTGTAAAATTTCTAAAGGTTCTAGCATTTTATCTTAGTCCGTAACGTAGTTTCGTTATATTACATTAAGCGTTTTTGAATATTTTGTATTCTTTTACTGTTTGAAAAAGAAATAAGAAAACGTACTGCTAAGTGATTGTAAGTAGTCCACTTTGATAGAATGAAGTGAGTGTTTGAATTCTTGCACCCAAATCTGATATGTATGTATAGTTTACAACAATATATACTAAAGAACCATCTTCAAGTTCTCCATCATTTATACTCAAATCGCTAGCTTGAATATCAAAAGAGGCGTTAATAGACCCATAAGGGAGAGCATATCCTGAAAATTCAGCTTTCCAGTTTTGAAGTGTATCAATTATTATCCAAGGGTTAATACTGTCGATTGTAATTCCCGTCGGTAAAATAAGATCAATATCATTGATGTATATCGTAGGTGAATCTACATCTAATGAAAGGTAGAGAGAGATTTTATCGAATAACGTATCAAGATCAGTATCCTCATTACTTATTAGAGCTAGAGTAAGATGAACGTCCTTTGCTGTTACATCATCGGTATCCCAGGGGAGATCTGCAACATCTATGTTTAAAATAACAACTCCCACAATTGCACTTGCTCCAACTACAAGAGAGATGATTATCACTACAGCCAAAACTTCCGAAACAGCTCTTTTCGATTTTCGTAGTTTTTTAAACATTGATATCACTTTATAGATACTGAAAATAATATGTGAATTAGAGTTTATAAAGGATTTTCTGCCGGTTTGTCTTTATTTCAAATGAATCAATCTTTAAGTTCTAGTTTTGATCGATAGAATATTTTCTTGAAAAGTTGAGTAATATTCTGGAAAATTGAAATTACGTCCTCTTTTAACATTTTATAACTTTTAGTTTCAAATAAGCTTTTGAATATCGAAGGGGGAAAAAGAACACTTACAACAGCAAAGAAAATTAGCAAATATAAGGGGTGCAAGAATCGTGATTTTGTTATTATAATGAAGTTGAAGTAATAGAATAAAGCTGTTAATCCTAGAAATAGAACGTAAAATAATGATTCTTGAAGCACTGTATTCCAATTTTTCTGAGTCTTTTCTTTGTTTTTCTTACCTTTCAAACCTTTGTTGACTTCAGATATGAGGTCTTTTCTTAATTTCTTAATTACAAAACAGATGAATTTGTCTAAATATAATATTATTATTAATACAATAAATGGTGTAAAGAAGGCGTCGTAATACTTGTAAACACCTCTAGAAAGAAATGTATGAGAGATAAGAATCATCCAAGTAGTATGTAATGTGAACAAGGATTCATCGTTACCAATTTCCTTTCCTCTGAAATACGTGATTAATAAAGTGATCACATAAATTAGTAGAAACGGTATCATATAATCGTTAATTACTTTGTAAAATTGTGCGAGTGATTCGCTTCCAAGATATAGAAAAGTGTGCGCTAATGTAACAGTACTTCCTCGATATGCATCATCCAAACTTAATATGGCTAAAGGTTTTCCAGGACCAAAAAGCTTTGCAAAATATCCGTACGGAGATACAAACATCCAAGGAAGAGAGATGATGAAAGAAGTTAGCAAGAAGGTAAGAAGAAAATCAACTAGAGCTGTTCTCAAATCTTTCTTTTTCCATATTATCAAAAACCAAGGAGCTAAAAGGAATAGTGGCATTTGCTTCGATAACCAAGCAATTGTAAGCATAAAGGCGGTTATTTTGTACCTCTCTCTCATAAATAGAAGAAAAGCAATCATTGTAAACAAGGTCATTTGAGGGATGTTGAGATAAATACTATCCACATAAAGAAGATTGATCGGCATCAGCATTAACGAAAAGGCACCCAAAAACCCAACAATATGTTTTTTCACTTTTTTCTCTTTAAATGCTTTCAGAGAGATAATAATTAAATAAAGCATAACTACGCATAGTGAATCAAATGCAATGTGTGTCCATTTCACTGATTCTGAGACAAGGAGAGATCTACTCATATTAGGATTGAATAAACTAACAACTAAGGAAATAAGATATAATCCATAGATGAAAATCGGTCCATAAGCATATCCGTCCAAAGGACCTTCTCCTCCCGCATATGGGTTCCAGTTAAGATATCGGAAATTGTAGAGATATGGTTCATAATAATAAGATGCATCAATATAAGCTTCGATTTCCCAGACTTCAATTAATACATCAGTTTCATCGTAAAACATCCAGAAGAATCCAAAATCTCGACTTGAATCATGTTGTTCCCAATATGCATTTGATGCAATATTCTTAAGTATTAATGATAGGGAGAATAAGAAAAGGCAAATTGCCATAATAATCGAAACTTGTATTATGAGCTTCTTTTTCTGTTCCTTATTCGTGTTGAGTCGATTCCTTAGTTCTGATATATTCCCAGATTCCATCATTAATCACAACAATTTTCTCTCAACAAGTATTCCAATTCATTGAAAATTAATAAGTTTAATGAATAAATCGGTTATCATTATTTTATCTCATCAGAATATTCAGTTTTTATTATCTGGTACCACTGTCTAACTGTATTGGCAAAATTTTCAAACGCAGCAAGAACATTTTCACTCTCCGTACATGAAATAAACTCCGATAGTACTATTGTGCCATATTCTTTCTCTAAAGATTGTCTAAAGGGTTCAACTTCTTTTGCTAAGGATGCAAGTTCATCTTCATTTTGCAAATCAATTTTATTGCCGAGAATCATTATTGGGGGACACAAGTCATATGTATACACATCTAGAAATGTATCTAGCCAATCTTGTATTTTTTCAAAGGTTGAAGGTTTGGTTACATCATATACTAAGATTACACCAAAACAAGCTTTTGCGTACAACCAATGCGGAGATCCCGGAAGTATATCTAGAATAACACTCTCGAAATCTATATTGAACATCTCTGAAGCGCGGACAATCTTCCCAAAAAATACACCAGGAGCAGGTTGATTTGGTGTTTCTCCTGACAAAGCATATACAAATGATTGTTTTCCAACTCTTTCTTCACCTAAAAGAATTATTCTTGCAGAAAATGATTGTATTATTCCTCCCTTTGGTTTCGCCTGAGGGATGACGAGTATTCTCGAAACGTCTAGAGCTCCCGCTCCTTCCTCCCAAGAAAGCTCGCTATGACTTGGAACGGTATACAAATACCACTTCCAAAACGAATCATGAATCTTGTCAAGACAAGACCGAATCAGTTCATGGGCAAAAAATATTCTTTTTCCTTCTTTTAAAAAACCTGTTCGGTCATTCTGTTGAAAAAAATAATCCTTAACTTGGTCAGACGATAAATTTATATTATTGGCTAGTTTCTCTTCATTCAAGTACGAATTGCCAAATAGATGATCATCTAGAATTTCAAGTAATTCCTCTTTCTGCATATAAATAATCAATCCTTTTGTAAGGCATTTAGAGAATAATGCTATGTTTACAAAAAAGAAAATATAATATTAAAATCTGCTTGTATTCCTAGTGAGACTTGGGAGAAGGAATTGTTTTGAAGCGTGAATATGATTTTTTAGCTGATTTAAATGAACTTTGTAGTAAACCAATTTCTTCATTATTTAGACCTGCTTTTCTCAATTCTTCTAAGAAACTATCAGGAGCAATCATGAATCTTCTCCAATTGCCTTCTCCACGCAATAATGTTTCCATCTTCCTCCGCATGTTGAAAAGATATGGACGATTTTTAAAATGGATGAGAGCTTTTCTGATTTCGCCTCTTACAATTTCAGCATCTTCAAGAGGAGCCCTTGTTTCATTGTCTTCTAAGAAATGTGTTATTTCTTTCAATATCTGGGGCTCAATCTCTTCTGTAGATGGGAATATACTATTCAATGCAATATCAATGAATTCATCAACATCATCATATTCACTAGCTATCATCAAAGAAAGTTTCTATCCTTCAATCATAAGACCACATGAGACTGAGATATGATTGTAGACTTATACCGGGTATTACACTTTGATGAAAATGGAGATAATTTACACAAAGATTCACTAAACATATGCTTGATAATCATTGTAATTCTCTATTAATTCTAATTTCGTTGTTTTTAGCAATTTTATAGCTTCTATAGCACCTTTCTTATTCAGAGGTTGATTGTTATTTCCGCATTGATAAGAATAGGTACATCGAGGACACCCATCTATTGTTTTGCAAGTACATCCCTCAAGAATTTTCAGGGATCTTTCAAAACCATCTTCTAATCTATCATAAAGCAATTTGACTAACCCACTCCCCCCTTTTGCAGCATCATAAACAAAAATAGCTCCTGAGCTACCCATTGAGATTCCACCAATTTCTGCACTACCTCCTCCTGTTAACATAGAACTCGATTCAATCAAAACATGTTCAAGAGCATGGAAGGTTCCACTCATCAGGATTTCTTCTGATAGATCAGGATATTCAGACAAAATCTTAGTTGGTTGGGGAGCAGTGAAAACAAATCCTTTTGTTTGAAATGAATAAACAATGGGTTCCTCCAGTTCTTTAGTCTCCTTTAGCTTGTTGGTGTAAATTTCACTTATTTTGTATCCTATAACATATTCAGTTATTTTTAGATCACAATAAGCAACTTCAGCACCCAACACTTGTTTCCTTTCATTTATCTTTATAATAGTAGGTACTGCATATCGTGTCGCAGAGGTTTTGAGATTAAGTGCTTCGATTTTTTCTAGCGTTATTTCTCCACCACCAAATCTAGAATCATATTTGAAAGATGTCGAACGAAAGTGCTTTCCTCCAAGCAAATAAATTGCTCCGGGAAACAGTTCTCTAGCAGCCATAGGCATAGATCTTTCACCCATTCTAATTCCCCTATCACTCTTGATTAAAACGGTGTCACCAATTCCTCGAATAGAATATGACCGTAATAAATTAAGAATTTCTTTTCTATTTACTGGTCGATAAAGTCTTTCTGAGGTTCGCCGAATAAGATTGTTTTCTTCCAGCATTTTAATCATAGAAATGTGTTCAGGAAATTCTTTCTCTTGTAAGGGTTTTTCCAGTATAGAAGCTAAAAGCTGATAATATGAAACAATTTCATTTCTTGGTTCAATATAGCCTTTTCTTACATCATCGAAATATGTCTCAGGGTATAAACTGTAAAACGTGCTAATTGGATCATCATTCCTAAGTATGAGAGCTCCAACAGATTCTTGTCCCTTCCTACCAGCTCTACCAATTCGCTGTATGAAACTAGTTATATCAACAATTGAAGACACAACACCATCTACGTCCCCAATATCGATTCCTAGTTCGAGTGTAGGTGTTGAAACCAAGGCTTGGAGGTCTCCTCCTTTGAAACGAGTTTCTACTTGATCTCGAAACTCTTTAGTTAAACCAGCACGATGAACAGATGATTTAATTCTAGCAGCTTGTAAAAGCAAATTCACAATTTCGGCATTTTTGTGACTGTTTTGGAAACACAATGTTTTATGACCTGAGGACACCAATTGGCGAGCAATCTCTGATGTAATTGTATATTGACTTACTCCCCATGGCATAATTATTAGTAAATGTGTTGGAGCTTTTCTTGCTTCCTTCACAGCAATTTCTTTTACATCGGTGTCAAACAAGTTACTTGCAAATTCTTTTGCGTTTCCAATGGTAGCTGAGGAACCAATAAATTGTATTTTGTTTTTAACAATCCTTTGTAATCGTTTTAGAATGAAATATAGATTAGAACCAAATGCACCAACCGCCACATGAATTTCATCAATAATAACGAATTTAACTGTTCGAATTATGTCTTTGAAACTGTGATTTTTCATGTGAATGTGAAGCATATCTGGGTTAGTTATCAGAATATTTGGAGGATGCTCCATAATTTTTGTTCTGGTCTTCTGTGGGGTATCTCCATCATAAACTTCACATGTGATACCCAATTTTTTACCATACCGCAATATCTTCCTTTGTTGGTCTTTTGCCAATGCTTTGGTGGGATAAATTATAATCACAAACAGACCTCTTCTCATAAGAGGGTGAGGAGATTCCTCTAGAATCTTTGCTAAAACTGGCAGAACAAACGCTTCTGTCTTTCCAGTTCCCGTAGGGGCCACGATTACAATGTCCTTACCTTTGCTAATAGCTTCAAATGATTCTGATTGGAAAGAATATAATTGGTTTATTCCAAGTTCCTTCAAATAAATCTGGAAATCTGATGGCAAATTAACTTCAATTTTAGCTATGGGTGGCTTGTTTTGTTTTAAGAATTTGTAATAAATGAGTTCAATATCGGGGTTGTTGATTATTTTATTTACAGCTGAAGGAAGTTTTTTTGAATCGTATCCACCTCTTTCAATCATTTGCGTTATTTCTTCATCTGTTTTTCGCTTAAATGAAAATTCCAGCATTTTATCTTTTCTTCTAGAAGGAGGTAGCATCTCCTTTCTTGTCGTCCTTTTCTTGATTAGTTCATTATAAGCATCATTTATGTTTCCTGATTGGATTTTTTCAGCGAACCCACAAAAACCGCAGTGAAAACTTACAAGGGAAGCCTTTCCATCTGCAGTTAAAGGTTTATCACAATCAGGGCATTTCATTCTCGTTTCTATGCACCTAATTTGTTAATCATTAATAAAGTTGCAGTGTGAGCATCTTATATCAGCTGAATTTGCCTTCAGAAAGGATATATTTAAAATAGTTTTAACTCTATTCGAAACAAGCTAAGGTGAAAAAAATGTCTACTCCCCGCGCATGCAAATGGAAACAAAGTGTTTCAGGCAAAGCACCTGATGGTTCAATACATAAAGTCAATTTCCCCTGTAGATTTCCAGACGAAGAACTTACAACTGATTTATGTTCGCTCTGTCTTCAAGGAGATTTATTCTCAATGTTTTACGCTCAGACTATGAGTATGAAACAAGGTGCCAATATACAAGAAGAGATTATGGCTTTTCTTAAAAATTTCACATCTGAAGACTTTGACATGAGGTAAACATATCTGATCATTAGTATTCAAAACAGTGATCTAAATTTCTCTATTTATTTCTTAACTTCGAGATAATCATGGCAATCGACAAAGTGATAGTAATTACTGCTACACTAACCAGAGGATAGAATAAAGGTAATGAAGAGTAAGTAATTTTTTCATATGTGTCAGATATGGGTATATTTATTGTAAAGATGCTTGAGAAAGTTGACCATATAAAATAGTTTTGAGAATCTTCATTTATTGATGGAGACAGTTTCATTGATAGTGGAATCTCTAGCGTTGTTGCTGGATTCTCTTGTGTTTCAATAGATTGAAAATCTGTTGTAAGTATTTCATAAAGTGATAAATAATTTACTATTAGTGG
>DAOVRE010000252.1 GCA_030628305.1 Candidatus Heimdallarchaeota archaeon
GCATCGAAGCAGTAGAAGAAGTAGTACTTGAAGAAGAAACTAAAGAACCTCGCAATCTAGAAGAAGAATTAGTGCTAAAAGAGTTAGGAGACACTCCTTTCACAGTTTCGTTGCTCAATCTAACGACACTTTTTGAAGAATTAGAAAAACTTGATGAAGATGATGAAAGAAATCATAACTTCATACATCTAAAGGTCAATGAATCTATGGATAAATTGATGGAACATCTTTACAAACTAATTGGTATCACAGCAGAAGAAGAATGGCAAAAATTCATAGCTTACAAATTCAATACAGGTGATCAAGAAAATCTTTGCAACATCATCTCTTTACTAGCAAGTAAAATTAAGGAAGATAAATGTGAATTCTGTATCCTATCCTATCTTATCTTCATGGGTTCTCTCTCACAAAAACTTGGTATGATAGACGAAACAATAATTTTTTACGAATTTATACTCAACCAAGATTCTTCCAATATGATTGTTCTACACAATTTAGGTATGCTTTATGGAAAACTAGGTCAATCTGATGAAGCAATCCAGCAATTCGAAAAAATAATTGAAAGAGAACCAAAGAATGCTTTAGCTTATGCTCGAGTCGGTGATTTGCTCTTCTATGAGAAGAAAAATTTTGACGAGGCAGTTGATTATTATATCAAAGTTCTAGAACTTGATCCTAAACGTATTTCTTCAGGAATTAATCTTGCAGCTATTTACAGTAAACAGGAAAACTACTCTGAGGCTACTTCTGTTTTACATAAATGCCTTAAAGATAATCCTGGTGAAAGTGATTTATGGTTAAATTATGCGATATTAATGGTGAAGCAAAAGAAATTCCATGAGGCAATTGAATCATATACAAAGGCTATAGATGTATCTCCTGAAGATTGGAAATTTAAGGAAAGAGCCATTCAAGAAAAAACCAAAGTTGAAGCAATAATAACCTCCAAAGAATACATAGAACAAGAGGAAGAGGTTAAACCAGCAGTTAAAGACAAATATGCGATAGGGAAACTATTCATTTTTGCACATGATCCTCTGGATGATGATGTTTTCGAAGCGATATTTGATTGGGTAAAAGGAAAGAAGCCAGAATTTGTTTTTGTAGAAAACTTGCTATTCGGATATGGAAGCATCATCGACCAGAAAAATTTTCCACAAGACCCACTAAGTTCTAAAAATTTCGCTGAAATAATCTGGAAAGAGCAATATGAAAAAGATCTCCAGATAGATAAGTTTCATACTCAATTATTCGAACTTGAGGAATTTGGGAAAATAGTGATTTTTGCTGAAGAGAAATAACCTTGAAGTTCTGAATGAAATGTTTAAGTATATCATATCGTTATTTTTTGTATGAAGTTGTCTGAGGCTAATAATATCTTAGTAACGGGAGGAACCGGTTTTGTAGGTTCTTATCTAACTGAGCGTTTACTGGAAACTGATGATTTTTCTATTATAATTGTAGATAACAATTTCTCTTATGATGTTCTCCCAGAAGAAGTTAAGGCTAGAGTTAGAATTGAGAAACAAGATATTAGAGATTTAGACACTATAGAAAAGATATTCGAAGAATTCAAACCTGAGGTTTGTTTTCACTTAGCTGCTATTCATTTCATTCCTTATTGCAATAAACACCCTAATGAAGTGGTTGATGTTAATATCCGAGGAACATCAAATATTCAGTTCTTATGTAATAAATACCATAGCAATATTATACAAACATCAACTGCTGCAGTGTATGCTCCAGATGATCTCCCCCATACAGAAAATTCAACGATTGACCCACCCGGAATTTATGGATACTCAAAAACGGTAAATGAGCATACACTTGGTGTTCATCTCAAAGACAATATGGAAGAATTGCTTGGAGTAAATGCAAGATTGTTTAACGTTTATGGCACAAGAGATCTCAACCCTCATGTTATTACTGAAATCTTTCAACAAATAAACAAGCAATCAGAGAAGGATAATATAATTTTAGAACTTGGAAACATCCAACCTAAGAGAGATTACATTCATGCGTATGACGTTGCAGACGCGCTTATATCTGTCGCTGAAAGTTACTTGAAAGGCATTCATACATATAATGTTGGAACAGGAGTGAGTTGGAGTGTTGAAGAAATAATAGTTAAACTAGAAGAGGTTCTTAACAAGAAAATAAGCGTTGAGCACTCTCAAGAAAGAATGAGAAAATCAGAAAGAATGTTTCATCAAGCAGATATCTCAAAAATTATTCGTGAGACTAGTTGGAAACCGAAAATCTCTATTGAGAAAGGACTAAAGAGTTTCTTCAATGATATTCCACTAATTTAAAGATTTCTTCACGAATATTCTCTTTATTATTTACTTTCACTCTCTCAACTAAATTATGGACTTCCTGCTTGTATTTCTCAGGGTTATGAGGCAAACTTGTTTCACAAATGTAAATTCTGGATTGTTCTGAAATTGTTAGTTTCTCAAAATCATAAAACAGCTTTTCGGTAAGTTTTTCTCCTTGCTTAGCACCGATTATCTCTATAGGAATAGAGTCTTCAGAATAGCCATAAATTTTGACTAAATGCTTAACAATATCCACGATTTTGTAAGGCTTACCCATATCTAGAATAAAAAGCTCATTCCCTTCTCCAAGTATTGATGCTTGGATAACCAACTGTGCAGCTTCTGTAATAGTCATGAAATACCTCTCCATCTTAAGATCAGTAATGGTTATAGGTCCTCCTCGCTTAATTTGTTCTTTGAATATGTGTATGGCACTTCCATTACTCTCAAGCACATTACCAAATCTAACAATCATGAAAGCTGTTTCTTTGTTTTCAAGTGATAAAACATATTTTTCCATGACTCTCTTTGAAGCTCCCATTATGCAGGTAGGTTCAACTGCTTTATCTGTGGAGACGAAAACAAATCTGTCAGTCTTGAATTTAATCGCTGTTTCAATTACATTTAATGTCCCAAAAATGTTATTGAGAACGCATTCTTCAGGAAAGTCTTCCATTAGTTTAACATGTTTGAAAGTAGCACAATGATAGACAATATTAGGTTTATATTTCTTAAAAATTTCTTCTAGTTTTGTTTTATTTCTAATATTACCAAGAATAGGAATAAATTCAATATTTGGGAAATTGTCACTCATAGTATTAATTATGTTAAAAAGTGGAGTTTCAGCTATGTCTATACCTATTATTTTCTTAGGTTGACTGATTGCTAATTGGACACATATTTCTGAACCTATGGAACCTGAAGCCCCTGTTATAAGAACTGTTGAATCCTTAAGGATATCAATTGAATCCTGATTCAATACGTTACGTATAGGGCGTCTGATTAAATCATTGATATCAACTTTTCTTGGATAGGAGATGCGGTTAATGTCAAGATTATTGAAGATGGGGGGAACGATCATAAAATTCTTATTTGTCTCAGTAATGATATTAACAATTTCATTTATTCTACTTCCATCAGCTGAAGGTATGGCAATTATGAACAAATCAATTACAAGTTCATCGTGCATGGATTGAATATCGGAAATTTTTCCAACAACTTCAATTCCTAATACTTCTTTCC
>DAOVRE010000011.1 GCA_030628305.1 Candidatus Heimdallarchaeota archaeon
GAAACACTACAAATATTCCAAGACCTGCTAAGATACATTGTTTTCTACCTATCTTCTTGGCAATCAATCCTGCTGGAAATGCAAAAATAATAAAAGTTAAGGCCATTACACCAAATATCATACTGATATCACCTTTAGCCATCAGAAGAACATCTTCTCCATAATTAGAAAAGAATGTTTCAACTACATTGTATCCAAAGAACCAAGCGAAAATTGCGAATAGAATAAATACTAGACTCTTATCTTCTCGCTTGAAAATTTCTCTAAGTGTTGGAATAACTTTTACTTTCTCTTTCTTCTCAACGTCTTTCAGTACTTCAGGTTCTTTAATAGTGAAGTATAAAATTATAAGACAAATGATCAAGATAGCAGAAACAAAAATGTATGCCCAAAATGTGTTAATCTTTTCTATCATAGGAAATGCAAACAAACCTACTAAAGCACCAATACCTCCAAGTAGGTTAATAAAACCATTTCCTCGACTTCGATACTCCTTTGGTATTATATCTGGCATTAAAGAAACTACAGGAGATCTGTAGAGAGCCATGCTGATATTAAAACCTCCTATAACAAGGAGAAGAAGTATAAAGCCTAAGAAAAAGGAATCAGAGTTTGCTGAGAATAAATCATAACCAAATACACCTACTAAAACGAAGAATACAGCTGCTAATGGCACTCCTATTATTATGAAAGGCATTCTACGACCTTTTTTGTTAGGACCGTATCTTTTCCAAGTTTTATCGCTGATATTTCCAATCCAAGGTTGCATTAGTACCGCTATTACATTATCTAGAACCATTATTGAACCAATAATAAAGGTTTCAAGAGGTACTGTTCCCCACACTTCTCTTAAGTAGCTCTTAAGGTAAGTTGGTATATATACATTATATATCACCCAAGTTATAGCTGTTGTGAAAAAACCCAAGCCGATAATCGCTGTAAATAGATACGAAAAATGTTTACCGTCTTGTGCTTCTCTAAATTTACTTTTAAATGACATAAAATGCTCAATCAACTATTGTTTAAATAGTTTGCTCCAAGCTGATTAGAACTTATAACATAACCATATTGGAAGAAAGGAATTTTCATTCTTCTTGAAATATCTATTCTAATAATTGAAATTGATTAGAAAGATATTTTAAAGATGATGGCAGTTTTCTTTTAAGAAGAAATTTATTCATAGTGGAAACGAGCAGCAAAAGTGATACTGATGACCAACAGAGATGAACAAACTGAGATGTACAATTCTTCAGAAGATGTAGGTTCAGGATTCTCTGTAAACCATGAAATGTCAGTAAGGGATATTTCGATTGTAGAATTATATGACGGAGGGAAATCAACCTATCAGATTGCTGAAGAATTAGAGTTGAACAGGCACACAATTTCTAAGGTTTTAAAGAAAAACCAAATTGAAACAAGAACTATTGCTGATTATCACAAGCTTAAACATGAAGAAGTCGTTGAACTTTTCAATAAAGGTAAAGATAAAAAGGAAATTGCTGAGACTTTAGAGCTAACCGATTATACTGTTCGCAAAGTGCTAGAAGAAAAGGGTTTATTGTTAAAGAAAAGGGACAGAGACACCATTCTTATTGCCAGATACATTCAAATGAAGAACAAGGGTTATGACAATGAATCAATCTCAATCTTTCTTGGTATCACACCAAAACAACTTAACAAACATATCAGGAATTCTGGGGTCAATGTAACAGCTGTTAGATACAAGACAAAAACTATTGAAAATATAGCTGATTTAGTCAGAAAACGTTTAGAAGGCTTCAAAGTAACCGAACTTTCACTAGAGTATGGATTAGATCTCCTGCTCTTAAGAGAAATATTTTACGATTTTGGTTTGTGCGGCGAAGTTTAAGCTCTATTAGCTTTCATAATTTGTAATTCTCATTCTGTTAATTGTTAATAGCGAAATCCGAAAGAAGTACAATGTTTAAAAATATGAACTTGTTTGGAGATATAAGAAAGGGTTGATTGGCTGAAATGGAGTTACCAACAGATTTTGAAGAAAGTTTGGAAGGATTAACAATTGAACACAGAGACTACCAGTTAAGTGCTGTCAGCGAGATTCTGGAGAAACTCTCTGAAGGTTCTATTCTTCTAAATTACCCCTATGGTACAGGAAAGACAATCATTGCATTACTATCATTTTTTGCAATCAGACAAAATAACCCTAATGCCAAATTTCTATTCACTTCTGCAAGAGAGGCAGCAGGACTCAGATGCCGTCAAGCACTAGAGATGGGGAAAAAGTTTGGATTTATTGATAAGCTAGGCTATTTTTATGATCCCAGTGGTAAAGGTATTAGTTTAAGACAAAAAAGCAAGATGTATGAAGCTTCAACAGCTATTTTTGCGCCAATTACATCATTGATGAATGACTATTATGAGATGAAAACTAAACTAAGAGTCAATATCTTAGAAAATATAACTATGTGTGTTATAGATGAAGCAACAGATGTTTTGGCAAGAGATATGGCAGGATTTCGTCTAAGCAAGTATTTTGAAGGATTATTCAAATTCAGAGAAAAGGGGTTTGCTTTTCCTATATTGGCAATGACTGGAACAAGAGACGGGCAACGTGCTAAAGCCGTTCTCAAATTATTAGGGAAGAATACAGCTTTGATGCAGAGGCTTGATCTATCACCCTATGAAACCGTCACTAAAATTCATAAAATTAGAAGGGAAGATTACATAAAAATAGATCAACAAATATCAATACAGTTAACCAAACCAATAGAGATTATTCAAAAACATCTAGATGCAAACCTCTCACGCTTAGAAATCATCAAACTGTCGTATAGTGGAGTTTTAGAGCGCCTTGAAAAACTTAAGAATTTTCCAGCAAGATTAAATAAATATCAAGTAAAGGATGAAGAAGCCAAGACTACACTAATACTTGCTTTTAGAAGATTATTCAAACTAAGTCACGCTAGATTGCTATTGTTAGAATCTACTCCAGGAGAATTCCTGAAATATATTGAATTGGATGAAAACAAGGAAATATTTAGAAGCATTCATGAATCAAGTAAGGAACTCATAACTTACAGAGTTGATTTGCCAAAATACGAAAATCCTGAAGAGAAGGTAACACGAGCCCTGGTTCAGCCAAAAGTCTATACGGCAATAGACATTATTCATGAGCATTTATTCAGAGGCGCTCAAGTTCTGCTTTTCACTCGTTATCTAGCATTAGGAAGTTATCTTAATAGACTCCTCAATAACCTTGGTTTTCCTGAAGTTAAGTATTTATCAGGTAAAACAACAGAAGACACAAGGAGAATTGTTCTGAAGAATTTTGATGAGGGTAACGTTAATGTTTTAATTTTTACACCCTTAGGGGGAAGAGGACTAAATTTAGAGGCAGCGGATGTTGTGATACACCTTGACATTACAACAAATATTGATGATATGATCCAACGTAGAGAGAGGGCAAGAGGATGTATAGAATATGTACTTGTTTTAGAGGAGACAAGTGAAGAAGGAAAAATAAAGGATTACCAAAAGCTAATCGACAAAGATAAGGGAAAGGGAGATGAAGATAAGGACGAGGAAAACGAACAAGCAAAAGAAGAAGGAGAAGAGGAGTAAGCTTTCTTCACAAATTTACTGAGTCAAAAGGTTCTGTAAAACGAGTTTTGGTGTTTAGGGCGATTGAACTTACGTCCAATCTACCCTAAGATATTAAATGAAGTTCTTTCTAGCCACTAACTATTAGTGTCTCGGGTATCCATACATTGTTACACTTATTATGATGCTTGTGTGAAGAAATACACACTCAAAAAAAGTTTGAAAATACAATAAAAATTAAACATAAAACCCCCTCCCATATCCCTTGGTTTTATCAAATGAAATTCTTTCTAGCGATGCTAGCATGACATTGGTATCAGAGTTCCAGCTCATAATGAGAGAACGCTGGTTTACCAAACTTAAAGGAAGCAGCTTCGACATAATCCTTCAGAACTAACCTTTCACCGAAGAGCCAAATCATAAATTCTTCAATGCCATTTTCCAAAGCTATTGTAGAAGCTCTAGCAATAAGTTGTTTGAAATATTTCTCTTCAGTAGCATAGGGGGCTGCAAGATTAGCTGATTCTGTTTTAATAGGGTTTCTATAAATTAAGACTGTTCCAACAATTTCATCTTTATCTTCAATAATCAGATGAGCGATAACGTTTTCATCATCAATTTCACCCTTGATTTGTTCAAGTTGTTCATCTGTTCGATTATCAATTTTCTTAATAATAGCAAGCCAATTATCCATGTCTTCATTTGAATCGAAATTTCTGACATCAGTTACTTCAATACCATTTTCTAGTTTCTTGACTTTTTGAATATAGACAATATTATTATGATCCTCTTTATGTTTGAAACCATATTGTTGAGCAAGCTCAATCTGTTCTCCACACAGAGGAGAAGCTAAGGTTTCAACAATTTCTACGCCCTTTTCTCTAAGAACAGTAATAGCCTTCTCGTAGAGTAATCCTACAGATTCTTCGTGACCTAATAGAACTGAGGGAAAAACAAGACTAGCTCTCTTTTTGCCATCTTCTTTAGGTTCAACGACTTTTGTTGTTAAGAAACCGACCATCTTACCTTCCTTGAAACTATAGTGTCTTGTTTCGGGATCGAAGTCAGGTTTAGAATAAAGTTCTTTCAATCTTTCAGCATCAGTTTGATGCGCAAAAATCCAAGTCTTTGCAACTTCTTTCCCAACTCTTTCTTGATCATCTTCAAATCCTTTGCTGAAATGTTTGATTTCATATCCAGACATAAGCTATGACTTTCTTATACACTTATAAGTATTCTCACATATAAAGAATGTATTCGCCACAAATAATATGTTGTGCTTAATTGTCGAGAATATAAACATAAATGGATTAGAAGTGGAGGTTTCGTTATTGTATACTACCGAGCATTGAGACACTTATACGCATGGCACAAATCAGGCCCGCAGTATTAAGGTAAGGATAACGATCACACGCACATATGGTCTCAACAGTAATTGAACAAAAGGTTTATTAAACACCATCCGTATGGATGGTATATAACATCCAACAAGAATGTAGGTGGAATGCGTGACAGAAAAACAATACGAGAAAATAACTGTAAATCTTCCCGCCGTAGATTTAGGAAAGATTGACTATTTGGTTGAACAAGGTTTCTACAATACTAGAACAGAGTTTATCAGAACTTCAATAAAGGGTGAAATTGATAAGAACTCATTTGCAATAAACAAAGTTATTCAAGAAGAAGAAGGAAAAGAAGGAACATTCTTTGCAATAGGTGTAATTAGCCTTAATAAATCAGATCTTGAAAGATATGCCAAACAGAACAAGAAAATTGCCCTTTTTGTTATGGGCATGTGCTTCATAGGCAAGAACGTAACAGTTGAACTCGCGTCTAAGACAATCAAATCCTTTAGAGTCTATGGCATTAAGAAAGGACCAAAGGAAGTTTTAGAATATCTATCCAATCTGGGGCGAGAAAGATGAAGCTAGTAATTAAATTTGACATAGGAATAATTCCTTTTTCCTTCAAAATAAGAGTAAGATGGATAAAAAGGCAAGAGTATCAGTTTCTATATGGAAAAGAAAGTTAGAGGGTAAACATGTTACCCCGATTGAAAATAGCTTGTGGGTCTAATGCTTGCTTAATAGCACGCATCTGATTTACGCCTTCGTCTCCATACATGATAAGAAGATACTCAATTTTTATTTTTCCAATACCATGTTCTGCTGAAACAGAACCGCCAAATTCAACTGCTTTTTCAGCAAATATTTTGTAAAGTTTTTTGCCTAAAGCTAATTCATCCATATTGCGTGGTAGAATATTAAGATGAACATGCGAATCACCTATATGACCCCACATAACATACTCTAAACCATGTTCGAGCATTTTGTCATGATAAAGTTTCATCATTTCTCTAAAATGTTGATGCTCTACTGACATATCTGTACCAAGCTTGTGTATTCCAGGATATTCATTCTTACGCTTTGCAATAATTGCATTTACTGTTTCTGGTACTGCGTGACGCATTGCTTTGAAACTCTCCTTTTCTACTTCGTCAAATGCTGACCAACATGAATCAATTGAAGAATTACAATCCATAGCAATTTCATCTAATTTAACAATTATATCTTCTAAAGTTTCTTCACTATAAGGTATCTCGAAGAAAATAGCTGTTTTTGCATCAGAAGGTATAGTTGAAAGATTTGCCAAAGCAGGACTTGTCTTCTGTTTGCTTTTCAACAATTCAAAGGAGTTCTCATCGAAGAATTCCATGTATTCAACATTCAAGTCTGGATCATCACGAAGTTTCTCAACAAAAAGCAAAGAATCGTCTTCAGCTGTGAAAAACATCACGTTGGGTAAACCCAATGGTTTCTTTATTATCCACAAATCAACTTCAGTAATCATTCCTATGATACCTTCATTACCTATGAATAAATCTACTAAATCCATATCAGGTGCTGCAAAGAAGCCAGCAGCATTTTTTGCTTTTGGCATCTTATAAGTTGGTATTTTTACTGTTACATCTCGTCCTGATTTCTTGAAAATAAAAACACCATTCTCAGCTTTATATTCTCCACGAGTTAAATCTATAACCTCTCCAGAGGCTAGAACAACACGTAAATGTCTAACCCAAGGTCGCATAGCACCATACTTGAATGATCTTGCACCAGAGGCGTTAGCTGCGATCGAACCTCCAACAGCTGCGGTCATTTCGGTTGGGTCAACTGGGAACAGATAGTTATCAGAATCTTGTTTGAACTTCTGTACAACATTATTATTGGGATCCAGATTATGGTCATCTGTGAATTCCTTATAACGGATAAAATTTTCTAAGTCCTTCAAGGTTATTCCGGGTTGGATTCTTACGAAATACTTCCCTACATTCTCATCATAACCTAAACCAATAACATCTGTCATTTTATCTGTAGAAATAACAGCTCCTCCGAAAGGTACAGCTGAACCTACAATCCCGGTTCTCCCTCCTGAGAGGGTAATGGGAATCTTTTCTTCACTCATTTTGTTAATGATAGTAACGACTTCAGATTCTTTTTTAGGGAAGAATAGCCATTCAGCTGATCCTCCAGCTATCTTTGATTCATCAACAATATAATCCGCATTACTCGAAAGGATTTCATCTTTTCCTTGTACTTTCTCAATTTTTTCAAATGGGCTACCTTCTACACAAAGGGTCGAAATTGCGTTTGTTGTCATTTATGTCACATCCGCACTTAACGGTAATTTTGTCATTCTCAATGTAATAGAATAAAAAGATTCACATTTTGTGAAAATTATTGTCAAATATATTCATCGTTAATTCTTCGAGATTAATTCTGTCAATTCCCCAATGGGTAGGAAAGAACAAAATTTGAAGAGGAAAAAGAATTTACTTTGGTTGTATGCTAAATGAGTAACTATATTCTACGTCCGCTTTCAATTTGTATTTGTCATGGACAGACGGCACACCAGGAAAATCTCCACCTACTCCTCTTTGTTTGTGATCTATATTCAGAGTCATATTTTCCTTAAATTCTAAATCTGAAATATGTTCAGCATTCTCTAGTTCTTCTTGAGAATATGGCCACGCACTGAAATTAAGATACTCTTTACCAACAGCTGTTATTCTAACACCTTTACCAGAATCATCAGTAATTGACACCCATCGAACGTCCGATCTATTTCCGTTTTCTTGGGGATATGGATATTCATGGATGATATCTTCCACCTTTGCTTTGTACAATCCAACAGCAGCACCTGTTTTTCTATCTGAATAAGTCTCGTGCGATCCTTTCCCAAACCATCTGAAATTCTTCAGGTCTTTGTGTAGCAACGTTTGCATACCTAATCGTATCAACTCTTTTTTAGGTGTAAAGGAAACATCAACAGTTATTTCACCATTTCCTGAAACGGTGTATTTCACCTCATACAACGTTTTTCCTCTGGGTATTTTCATACGCACTAAAATTTCAACTTTATGAGGAGAAAGTACTTTAACAAGAAATTCCTTCACCTTTCGTTTCTTAGCGGCGTTCCTCCAAGGGTTCGTTCTAATTAACCACCCAAGGAACGGATAGTTGTATGTAACCACTCGTTTAAGGTTATCATTATCAATAGGAGCTCTCCAGAAGTTTGGTTCCAGAGGCGATAAAAACAGTTCTCTCTCATTTACTGAATAGGAGATTATACTGCCCAAAGATCTGTTGAATTTTACTATAAATTTGTTATTCCTCAATGTCAATTCTTCAAGAGTATCGTCTACCTCAATGGAAGATAGTTTTCTTTTAGATGCGGTTGGTTTGGTTGGAAGGGTGAAGGGAAGGGAGAATTGTTCCCAAGCTACAACATAGCCTTTCTTTGCCCAGTTAGTTTTTACGGCTAAACTAAATTTAATCATCAGATGATACTCAGAAAATGGTTTGAGTTCTGGTTTGTTAAAAGGAACATCAATCTCTGAACTCGAAAGAGGGTCAGTACTCAAGGTTGGCAGAATGCCCTTTTCAATAATTTTCCCATTTTCAGTTATTTGCCAATGTATTTGCAAGTAATCTAGGGATTTGAATCTATTTTTGTTTTTTATCATCAGTTTTCCTGAAAGTAAATCAATAGAGGTTACGTTCACATCTTGATATACTTTCTTAACCTCAAAGAGTGAAGGATTGGGGGATCTATCAGGACGGACAATCCCATTAAAACAAAAATTGAGAGAGTTGGGTTCATCTCCAAAATCCCCACCATATGCCCAGTATTCCCTTTCATCATCAGTTTTCTTTCGTAATCCTTGATCAACAAAATCCCAGATAAAACCTCCTACTAAGTTAGGATACATATCAAATAGATCCATATACTCTTGAAAATTCCCTAAGCTATTACCCATAGCATGAGCATACTCACATTGGAGGTATGGCATATCTTTGTAAACTTCTGGAGAAATTGAACCATTTGGGAAACGATATTTTATTGTTTCTAGTTTTCCTATTTGTTCCATTTTTTCAGGAGTAAAATACATTGTACTAAAAACATCTGAAACTTTCAAATCAAGATCGTTCTCATAATGAATTGGTCTTGTGTTATCAATGTCTAGAGCTGCTTTTTTCATTTTATAGTGTGGAGGACCAAAACACGCCTCATTTCCTAGAGACCACATGAAAATAGACGGATGATTTTTATTTCTTTCAACCATTCTCTCCATCCTATCTACACAAGATCTTGACCATTTATCATCAAGTTTGGTTCGAAGGTTAATATTCCCCATAAATCCATGTGTTTCCACATTTGCTTCATCTAGAACATATAAGCCATATTCATCACATAAATCATAAAATCTCGTATCAGCAGGGTAATGGCTAGTTCTAACAGCGTTGATATTGTTTTGTTTCATTATAACTATATCTTGTTTAATTCTCTCGTAAGTTAAGGTGTAACCATTATCAGGATCAAAATCGTGATGGTTCACCCCTTTAATTTGAATAGGTTTACCATTAATCAATATCTGACTTTTCTTTATTTCGACTTTTGTAAATCCATATTTTCCTTTAATACAATCTACAATATTATCTTTAGAATCCAATAAAGTTAGGACTAAAGTGTAAAGATATGGCGTTTCTGCTGACCATTTATTGGGGTTTTGTATTTTAGCTTCAAAGTCAACTGCTGTTTCAGAATTAGAAGAAACCCCTACTAAAATTGTCATTGGAGGGTATAATTTAACGGGTTTGTTTATATTATCAAATAGTTTTACGTCGATTCTATATTCAGATATTGCTTCTTCACTTAAATTCCGAATTTTCGTTTTCACCCTTAATTTAGCATCATTGTAGAGTTCATCAAGATCACATCGAGCAAAATAATCCCAGAGGAATACTTTTGGTTTAGAATAGATGTACACATCTCTGAAAATTCCTCCAAGGAACCAGAAATCTTGATCTTCTAGATATGACCCATCTGACCATTTATACACTTGTACTGAAATTTGATTACTACCAACTTCGAGAAAATGTGTTATATTGAATTCAGCTGGAGTCATTGATCCTTGACTATAACCAACCTCTCTTCCATTTATCCATAAATAGAAAGCTGATTTAACCCCTTCAAAAAGAATGAAAGTCTCTTGATCCTTCCAAGTACTAGGTAGTTCAAAGTTTTGTTTATAAGAACCAACTGGATTATCATCAGGGTCAATATTTGGAGCGTTTTTCTTTCTCAAGCTTGGTGGGTAGCTGTGAGCAAGATAGTAGGGCGTGCCGTATCCTTGAAGCTCAAAAGAACCTGGGACTTGAATTTCATCCCAAGAAGAGATGTCATAACCAATCTGATAGAAGTCTTGGGGGACATCAGAAGGTTTTGAAACCCACTTGAATTTCCATTTGCCATTAAGACAGATTTGTTGTTTGGATTTCTTTCCTTTGAGTGCTGATTTCACATCTACGTATGAGAAATTTGAACAATGTCCTTTCTCCTTTTTGATATTGATAACTTGAAGATTTTCCCAATCAGTCATTACTTTCAGATAAATCATGTGTTGTCATTATTCAAATCTTTTTTGTTTTATATTAACTCTGAAACAAATATGATAATTATTTTGAACGAAGACAAATTTCTTATTAATGGGTACATATTTGTTGAAATATGGTCAAAACTAATCCTCTAATGTTAACCCAATCTATCTGGGATTATGCCAGAAGCGACACATCCTCTCACTTATCCTTCATCGACTTTGACTCATATCTAGTGATGGTAGATACAGGGATGGATATTGAAAAAACAAAAGAGTTCAGAAATTTTGCTGAAAAGACTACAGAAAAAAAATTCCGCTATGTTATCATAACCCACTATCACGGTGATCACACTTTTGGAACTAGTGTTTTCGAAGACTGTGAGATTATTTCTACTCAAGCAACAAGAGATCTTCTTGCTCAAGAGATGGAAGGTGATTACAAAGATAAAAATATCATCTTACCTAACAAAACATTTTCCGGGGAGCATGAACTTAAAGAGGGCAACAAGACAATAAAATTAATCGAAACAAATGGTCATACAAGAGGTAGTGCTTTTGTGTATCTAGTAGAAGAAAGGGCAATTTTGACAGGGGATTTGTTGTTTGCAGATATGTTTCCTTTTGCTGGGGATCCAACTGTAAATCCCTATGAATGGATTGATGCCTTGCAAAAAATGATTGATTTAAAACCGAACATTGTAATTCCTGGTCATGGTCACATTAGTTCCGTAACTGAATTAAAAAATCAAAAGGAACTATTGATGAAATTAGTTAAAATCATCGAAGACATGATATCACAGAAATTAAGTGTTCAGGAGATAAAGAAATCTCCAAGATTACCTAAATATCCTCATGACGTCAATGAGAGATGGTTTAATATGACAATTGACCGTTTTCATGCAGTAATTAAAGAAAAAAGAAAAGGGCAATAAGAAGAAATTAGTTTTTTTCTGTATAACTATTTCCTGTTGTAACAATTATCTCACAAACACCAATAAATGCACAATAAACTTATTATATTAGAGGCATCTTTTGTTGAACTCGGTGATTATTTGACAACTAAAGTAGAAAAAATAAAAAAACCAAAAGGTGAAGACAACTTCTTTGAAGATATTTTTGACTCATTTAAACAAGCTATAATCTTGCTTGTCATGCTTATAGTCTATAATCTCATACCATTGGGAATTGCGTTTGGTGGTTATTATTGGGCTTATACGTCAACAGCATTTACCACAGGCTATACAGATCTATTGAACCTAATCACAGGTATGTTAAGTGATCCTGCAAGTATTCTTTCAACAACACTTGAATGGGGACACTATGTAATAGCTGTTGCAGCTATCTTAGCAATAGTTAGTACAGCTGCAGCATTCTTATTCGTTGCATCTCGCAATGATAAAATTGCTAAACCAGTAAGTTTCTTCAAAGGCTTTCTTGGAGCATGGGCAATACTATTCACATATGCAATATTGTTGGTTATCCTAGGAGCGATTTACTTCGTAATTGGTATGTATGTCACAAATGTTTTAGTAGTTAACATTGTATCAATTGTTATTTATGTCTTAGCAGCATTTGTACCTCTTGCCATGGTGTTTAGAGTAATAGACTATCTTTTAGAATTAGAGTAAGACATTCTTACTCTCTTCATTCTCTTTTTGAAAACATTTATCATCATTCTTGGAAATATTGCATTCATGTTTAAATTTACAGCAAAAATATGTGAGAATTGTTATCAAATTAACAAGGATACCATAGATAGTATATTTTCTAATCACTACAAGGTTCGAAGTTGGCACTCTTGTAACATCTGTAAAGAAAATACTCACTGGGAATTTTCTAGTGAGTTTAAGATTAAGAACGAGTTTGAAGAAGCTAAGGAAAAATATCAATCTCTCTTAAATTGATATCATTAATCAAAATAATCTCGGCATAAGATTTATTATTCAAAGAAATTACAAAAATCTGTGAAACTCAACAGTTCAGAAGAAAAAACAGTAGAATCTCTTATAAACAAATTGAAATTAAAAGAAAAGTTCGAATTGTTAACGGGTTATTTCTTTTTTCAAACACATACTGTTCCCAGATTGGGTATTAAAACTTTTAAGACAACAGATGGTCCTCTTGGGATTTCACAGCATTCAAGTTTTCTTAGAAGGAACACATATTTTCCTGCAGGGATAAATCTTGCAGCTGCATGGAATAGAGAATTAGCTTACGAATGCGGAAAGGCTATTGGGAAAGAAGCAAGAGCAATAGGGAGATCATGTGTCCTAGGTCCAGGTATAAATATTAATAGAACTCCTTTTTGTGGGCGCACATATGAGTACTACAGTGAAGATCCATATCTAACAAAAGAAATGTCCATACCCTTTGTCAAGGGAGTACAAAGTCAGAGAGTAGCTGCATGTCCTAAACATTATGTAGCTAATAACCAAGAAACTAATAGATATACAGTTAGTGCAGAGGTTGACGAACGAACTCTTCACGAAATTTATCTTCGAGCTTTTAAAGAGACAGTTGAGGAAGCAGATCCATGGACAATTATGTCTTCATATAATCTTGTTAATTCAGAATATGTCCATGAAAGTTCAAAATTGCTAAAAGAGATTCTAATGGATAGATGGGGTTTCTCAGGCTTTGTGATGACTGATTGGTGGGCAACAGCTGAAGGAGATAGCAAAAATAAAGAACCATCACAATCCCCACCTGAAATAGCAATCAAAGCAGGTTTATCTCTTGAAATGCCTAAAGGACACCTCTATGAGCAAAAACGTCTTGAAGAAGCATACAAGAGTAAAAAGTTCACAGAAAAAGATATTGATAATTTGATAAGAAGGATATTACGTGTTTATGTTAGAGTAGGCATGTTTGAAAAGAAAAAATCATTGCCTAAAGGGGAGCGAAATACAAAAAAACACCAGAATTTAGCACGAAAAATGTCAGAGGAAGGGATGGTTCTTCTGAAAAATCAAAACAATATTCTACCACTAAATATTGATAAAATCAAGAAATTGGTAATTTTAGGACCTAATGCAAACAAGAAATTTGGCAAATTTCTATACGGTGGCGCTGCAGCTGTAACCCCTCCTTATGAGATAACAGCTTTACAAGGACTTAAAGAGAAATGTAAAGGTAAAATTAAAATCACAGATGATCCTTCTGACTCGGATTTTGTTCTTCTTTTTATGGGTTTAAATCATGATTCACCAAAGAAAATAATGAGTGATGAAACTATAGATGAAGAAATTGAATTCGGTAATGAATCAGAGAAGATGGATAGAAAGAAGTTTGGATTATCTGAATCACAAGTAAACCTAATTGATGAAACAGTGAAAACTAACACTAACACTATCGTTGTTCTGATAAACGGAAGTCCTATTGCAATGAACGGGTGGATAGAAAATGTGCCAGCTGTTCTAGAAGCTTGGTACCCTGGAATGGAAGGTGGAAGAGCAATTGCAAATGTTTTGTTTGGTGATGTTAATCCTTCAGGAAAACTTCCTATGACTTTCCCAAACAAAATTGAAGATAATTCAGCTCATAAATCAGAAAGAACATTTCCAGGAGTAGATTTGAAGGCATACCACGAAGAAGGGCTATATGTTGGATATAGACATTTTGACAAAGAAAATATCAAACCTCTATTTCCATTTGGGTTTGGTCTTTCATATACTGAGTTCAAATTTGAGGAAGTTAAAACTAATAATAATAAAATAAATACA